>JAJYKO010000143.1 GCA_021788565.1 Chloroflexota bacterium | reverse complement strand
CGGCAGCGTCAACTCCGCGGAGCGCGCGCCGCCCCCAACGGTATCCCTGCCCTCCAACAGCATGACTGAGCGGCCTGCCCTGGCCAGCGTAATGGCGGCGGCGAGTCCGTTCGGACCGGCGCCTACCACGATTACATCGTGCTTCATGTCGCCCAATCGTTTCCACGTGGCAGCCATCTGCGGCTAGCCGGACAATTCCCGGCCGGATGATTCGGCAGACTGTCGTTGTGTGCAAGACTCCAGCCGCTGTTGCTATAATGATGTTGTGGCAAGCAGCCCGCCCGGGCAGCCAGGGCGGGCTCGTCATTCTGGCCGGAGCAACGATTTAGCTGATGCTTTTGCGCGGTCTTCCGATGCTGGTATTGCTGCTGGTAGGTACCGCCCTCAGCCAGTCGGTGCCTACCGTTGCTGCCGGGAGACCATTTACGCCAAACCCGTACGATGTGTGCAGGTCGGTGGCCGAGGCGAATCTCCTCGATCCCAACTCGGGATGGATGCGTCCCGCACCGGCTTATAACGGGGACTGGCTGCGAGACGCCTTTTGGACCACAGGAATACTGGGCTCGGATGTGGGCCGGCGTGCTCTTTCTCACTTCGGCGCTCGATTGACTCTGGATGGGCAGGCGCCGACCAAGCTCGATCCAACCGATGGCGCAGCAACCTACTACGACGACGAATCGACCCTCCTCTACGTCATTTGGACCGCCCGCGATGACGCACAGCCCCTGGAGCGCGTGATCCGCGCCTGGCAGTGGATCAGCCGCCACGTGGTGGATGGGGCGTACTGGACCCCGACGGGCACATTCCATACCTGGCACGATTTGTTGCTCTTCCCGAGCCGCGATGTGGCGTCCTACAACCAGGGGCTCTACGTCGTGGCTGCCATGGCTGCGAACGAGTTGGGTGTAGCGACTCCAGCTGACGTGGATGCGGCCGCCCTGGCTTACAGGCGACTCTATCGTTCTGACCTGGGCTACCTTCCAGTCAGCCGGCATCTCGACTTCCACGATGCATCGGCGCTAACCGGCGAGTTCCTGGCCCGGACTGTCTACGATCGGTCCATTCTGGATGACGAGGTGGTGGTCTCGACGGTACGAGCCCTCACTCGCTCTGGAGAGGGCTTCCTCGTTCTATCAGCCCGTGACAGAGGCTACCTCGACCCCTCCGCGTTCTTCACCCCAATAGAGAGGGGCCGCTACCAGAATGGGGGCTCGTGGCTGCTATACGACGCAATATCGTGGTCGACGGCGTGGATGGCAGGTGCCGATGAGGCTGGCGGCATGGCGATGAATCGTCTGCAGGCGGAGTCTGCGGATGGAACGCTGTACGAATATTTGCCCACTGGAGCGCTTGCCGGAACGGCACCGTCGCACTCTCAGTATGGATGGGACAGTTACGCGTGGTTCACCATCGGAGTACCTCAGGGCTCTTCCGCGCCACTAATCCAGACGCATCCCGATGCCCGCGACGCGGGTGTCTCCACCCCGCATCTCACAGAGTAGCGGCCGACCGTAGACGCTAGAAGTAGTCTTTCATCAGACGCTCCATGTACTCGGGGATCACCGCGTGCTCCACCCGGTCGAAAGCGGGCACGTACGGTTTGACGTCGAGGACCGGCGTGCCGTCGATCGCGTCCAGCCCCTGCACTCGGAGCACGTTCCCGTGCACCCCGAGAAGCCGTACTGCTGTCACTCCGATAGGGTTCGGCCGGTGCTTTGCCCGCTGCGCGAAGATGCCAGTCATCGGCATATCGGCTCGACCTCGCTGGCGCCGCATCAGGTCAGTGTCCTCCGAGAATGTCGCATGGTGCATGAAGAACAGGACCAGCAGGTGGGAGAACTGGTCGATACCTCGCAAGCCATGGGCCAACCTTTCCGCGAGATGGATCTCCGATACCACCTCTCCCCAGCCCTCGTCCACAGCCTCAGTGACCCGCGACTTCACAAAACCGACTGGTTCAAATTCCATTTTGATCTCCTTTGCAATCGCAGCCACACGGCTTTTGAGGCGATTATGGCATACCGACCGAATGCCTGCTCTGCGCAGCCTAAGGAACTTCTCAGGCTTCCTTAAGCTACTCATCAGGAGCCAGGGCTGACCTATCGCTTAACTTCTACATTGCTGAAATGAATCGTATGTGTCGCAAGTCCTGCCCACGGCATCATCCGGCATCTTTGGTCGTCGAGCGTGCCTGCGTAATCCAGCCTTATGTGGGGTGCTCTTCGACAGATGCTGGTGGCTGCGTAGAATCACATCGATCATAAGGAGGAATCACTGTGAGTGCCGAAGCAACGAGTGCGAGAGCCGCGGCGAGGGCAAAGAGATCCAGTGTTCGATGGGTCGTGCTGGGACTAATCTGCGCAATGTATCTTCTCACGTACCTGGATCGGGTCAACATCTCCACGGCAGCTCCGGTCATCAGCAAGCAATTCGGGTTCGACAAGGTGGCGATGGGGCTTATTCTGGCCGCATTCACTTGGTCGTACGCCATCTTCCAGGTGCCAGGCGGCTGGCTCGGCGACCGGTTCGGTCCGAGAAAGATCCTGGGCGGTCTCGTGGCGTTCTGGTCCATAATGACCTCGGCCACAGTTTTCGGCAGCAGCATAGGCTCCTTCTGGATCCTACGGTTCATGCTAGGTGTGGGCGAGGCAGGTGCGTTCCCCACGGCCACACGTGCCATGCAGAACTGGTTTACTCGGGCTGAGCGCGGCTTCGCACAGGGCCTGAGCCACGCCTTCAGCCGCCTGGGCGCGGCTGTTGTGCCCCCAATTTCGGTGTGGATCATGATCACCTATGGCTGGCAGGCCGTCTTCTGGTCCTTCGGTCTCGTCGGCATAGTGTGGGTCATAGTCTGGGCGGTCTTCTACCGGAACATGCCCGAGGACAAGGGCATCCTGAAGGTAAACGATGCGGAGCTCGCCCATCTCCGTGGTGTGGACGACAAGGGCAACATCAAGGCGATGGAAGTGAAGGTACGACCGACGGTGCCGTGGCGAGTGCTGCTGAAGCACCCCAACATGTGGGCCATCATGATCGCCTACTTCACCTACGTGTACTGCCTCTGGATCTTCCTGACCTGGCTTCCTTCCTACCTGGTGGATTACAGGCACTTCAGTCTGGTAGCGATGGGCTTCTACGCCGCCCTCCCACTGCTTGCCGGCGCTGTCGGAGACACGTTTGGCGGCTGGTTTACCGACTATCTGCTCAGGAAGACAGGCAGAACCGTCTTCTCTCGCCGACTCGTGGCGATAGTGGGCATGCTCGGTTGCGTGATCTTCATCGTGCCCGCCGCGCTCACCGACAATCCTCTGACGGCTGTTTATTCACTGACTGCCTCGATGTTCTTCCTCGAGTGCACGATCGGGCCGTCGTGGGCAGTGCCCATGGACGTGGGCGGAGAGTATTCTGGGACTGTCTCCGGCATGATGAACATGGGCGGCAACATCGGAGGGGCGATATCCCCGATGGTGTTCGGCATCCTGGCGCAGTACTATTCCTGGGTAGCGCCATTCATCGTTGCCGCGGCACTGCTGATCATCGGCGCGGCAGTCTGGGCGTTCTGGCTTAACCCAGAGATCTCCGTGGTGGACAAGGGCCGGATGGTTGCGGCGCGCACAATCGCGGGCAGCCGCTGAGACCCAGGGGACTGATATAGGCTGGAAGACGAGTGGCCTGGGAAATGGGGTCCTTCCCAGGCCACTCGCTTGCGCTACGCCCTTCCGAATTACCTGGGGCCGGCAGCCTTGATCAGCAGGATCGGAGTGCCGCACTCGCGCAGCACCCTGTCGGCAACGCTGCCGTAAACCAGCTTGCTGAGACCGGAACGGCCGTGCGTCGACATGGCGATCAAATCGATCTGCTGAGCGCGGGCGAAGTCGATGATCTTGGAGGCTGGATCGCCCTCGAGCGCTTCCCACCTGGCGTCGATTCCTTCACTCTTCCAGGCTGCAGCCAGACTCGAAAGGTAATCGCTGGCCTCTTTCTTCTCCTCTTCGGTCCGTTTGGCCGTTGATTCGATGGCTTCTGCTGAGACAAATTCTGACATCATCATCTCGGGCATCTTGGGCTCCACCACTCGCAGCAGGACCACTTGAGCGTTCAATCTCGTCGCGAGATCTTTCGCATACGGTAGGACCTTCTCCGCCAGATCGGACCCGTCGAGTGTGACCAGAACACGGCTGATCATTCTAGACCTCCTTACACCAGCATCACGGCTGGACGTTTCTGCCCGCAAGTTCACAGCACCTCAGCACCACCACCTTCTGCTACCCGCAAGATGCTGGCCAGGCTTGCCAGGCTGAGCTTCACTGTTTTCGACCCCTGTTATGGCCGAGGGCATCGAATACAGGCAATCACCCTTGTGCGTGGGAGGCCTTCTCCTTGTTATGTCCAGCCAGGTTCAGGGAGCCCGCCACTACGATGGCCGGCGCCTGGTGTCCTAGCGCATGGCAGGGCGGTGCGGCCGCTGGCTGTGCCGCGTGATGATCTCCCAGCCTGCTATCACGACGCCGAGAAACCCGAACGTTGCCAGAAGCAATGCGGCTCCGGGGTTGACTCCCGCGGCTGCCCCAACTTGCACCGCCGCCATTCCCGCTAGAGGGGCAATGGCCGCACCGCTCAACAACACCAAGAATGCAAATATCAACTCTCCTACTTCTCGCATGTCTATAAGACCTCCTTTGGCTACCCGCGAGATGCCGACCCCGTCCACAGTGACGGAGTCCCAACCTGAATGGTAATGTTCCCTGAGAACCCGTAAGGCACTGCACGAGTGCAGATTCTTTCGCCTACAAGTTACTTCATTCGTCATCTGCCTCCATCGGAGGGCAGTGGATTCGGTCCTACGCGAAAGGGCCGCCCGAAGACGGCCCTTTCCACGCAGTCAGAATATGATCTACTGCAAATGGGGTAGAATTGCTAGCGCTCCTGCACCTCACTTGAATCATCGAGGGTGGCGAGCCCTTCTCTGAGCGCGTAGAGCGCCGCCTGAGTGCGGCTGGAAACGTGCAACTTGCTCAGGATGTTACTCACGTGAGTGCGCGCAGTGGCCTCGCTGATCACGAGCCGCTCCGCGATCTCCTGGGTCCCAAGCCCGCGGGCGAGCAGCTTGAGTACCTCCAGTTCTCGCTCCGTGAGAGCGTCTGGGGTCGAGAAACGATCTGAAGGATGGGTAAGTTCCCTCAGAACCTTGCGGGCGATCGCCGGATGCAGGGAGGACTCACCCCTGTGGACCTGACGGATCGCCTCCACAAGCTCCTCTGGACCAGAGTCCTTTAGCAGATAGCCGAGGGCACCCGCTTTGATAGCTGGAAACACTTTATCGTCCGCGGCAAAGCTGGTGAGAACCAGGATGCGAACCTCCGGCAGGCTGGTCGAGATCTGCCGGGTTGCCTCGATCCCGTCCATCTCCGGCATCACCAGATCCATCAGTATCACGCTGGGGCGGAGGCTGGTGGCGAGGGCCACCGCTTCTTGTCCGTTGCTGGCCTCCCCCACGACCTCCAGCCCGGGTTCGATCTCCAGCAGGGCGCGGATCCCTTTGCGGACGATGGCATGGTCGTCAACGATGAGGACTCGGATGGGTTCTTTACTTACCATCTTGTTTCCCTCCAGGGTCAACCCGAGGCGAAGCCAACTCGACCTTTACCCTGGTTCCAACACCCTGCGTACTCTCAAGCCGGAACACGGCACCGATGCGATGAGCTCGTTCTTCCATTCCGCTTAGCCCGAGTCCTCCTTTGGCGCGACCGGAAGAAGTGTCAAAGCCCACCCCGTCATCAACCACTTCCAGGCAAGCATGCTTCTCGCTCAGCCGCAGATGGACCGTGACTCGCTGTGCCCTGGCGTGTTTCAGAACATTGTTGAGGGCCTCGACCGCAATGCGGTACAACTCTTCCTCGATGGCAATGCTCAGCCTCTCGTCCCTCTCAACCAGGAGCTTGCACTGGATCCCGCCACGGGCTTCCACAGTGTCCAACCGCATTTGGAGAGCTGCGACGAGGCCTTCCTTCTCGAGCACTGGTGGATGCAGCTCAAAGATCAGCAGCCGCATCTCGCGCAATGACTCCTGAGCAGTGTCTCGCAGCTGCCGCAGGTGATCGAGAGCTTTCTCGGTATTTCCCGCCAAGATCAAGCCGCCCGCGGCTTCAGCAAAGAGGCTCATGCTGTAGAGCGACTGGGTAACCGAGTCGTGGAGCTCATGGGCGAGCCGCTGTCGCTCCTCCAATAGTGCGAGTTGTTCGACCTGCCGGCGCAGGCGGGCGTTCTCAATTGCGATAGCGGCTTGGTCGGCGAAGTTGCCCATCATCCGTAGATCCTCCGCCGAGAACCCGCCGGGCTTGTCGATCACGTCGAGGGCGCCGATCTCCACCCCCTTGACTCTGAGTGGAACTGCCAGTAGGGCCGCCGGCACTATGTCCCCGCGAAAGCGCTCTGGCTCGAGCGCAGGGGAGTTGGTCCGGCGGGCTTTACCAGTCTGGACTACCATGCCGGTAAAGGAGTGCTCAAGAGGAAGGCGGTCGTAAGTGGGCCAGGCGGTGCCAGTGCTGCGAGCGACCCGCAGCCATCCATTTCCCTCCAGCAAGAACACTGCGCTCCCCGCTGCACCCGTTAACTGTCGTGCCTCCTCGCACACTATATCCAACACCTCTCCCGAGTCCAGCTTTTCCAAAAGGGCAGCGGCCACCCGCTGCAGCCCCTCGCTCTCCGCGAGCCGGCGAGTGGCTTCCTCGTACAGCCTGGCGTTTTCGATAGCCAGAGCGGTAGCGTTTGCGATGCCCCAGGTCAGCTCGACCTCCTGTGAACTGAAAACATGGTGAGTCTTGAAAGCGGCGACCACGGCGGCCCCGAGAACACGACCGCCCACTTCAATGGGGACCGCCAAGACGGACTTCAGGCCGAAGGCCTGAACGGTCTCAAAGCTGATGCCACCAATCTGTCCAGCCTGAAATACGGCCGGCTCTCGGCGTTCCATCACCTGTGCGAAGAGGGGGTCGCGGACAGGATCGAGACAGTAGGTGCGGAAGACGTCCATCTGAATGCTCGCCAGGTCCCCGGCCGCGGCGCGCGGCATCAGCACGCCCTGCTCAGGGTCGCTAAGATAAATGCCGCAGTAGCGGACCCCAACAGCGTTGACCATCCCCTCGGCGACACGAGCGAGCACCTGGTCCAGGTCGAGGGAGCCGCTTGCCGTCTGTACGACTCTGAGGAGCAGGTCGGCACGCTTGTGGTGCGCGAGAAGGTCGCGCTGCATGGCGTCGGCGTAGAGTTGTGAGAATCGAGCGAGCATGCGACGTACACAGCCGTCGAGATGGGCGGCCGCCTCGTATCCCTCGACCGCACCTGGCGGAAAGGACCTCCGCACGTAGGGAAGAGCGGCTTCTCGAAGTAACAGGAAGCCTTCGATGACCTCGCCCATGTCGAATCGCTGACCGAGCCGTGTTTGAGAAACGTTGGAGAGGTAGGCTTCCATGGCCTCGTCTGAGCCGGTGGTGAGGGTTTCGATGATGGCAGCGAGGCCGCGCTCGGCGGCGCCTTTCAACTCGCCGCGGGGCAGTTCACTGTAGCGAGAGCCTTGGTCGGACAGGGCCGCCTCGACCCACGAAGCAGCGACCTCGGCCCTGCAGCGGTCCAGGAGGGTGGCAAGTTCCGGGGCTCTCTCGGCATGGTCGGCCACGACTGCACCTCGCTAAACGTGAGGTAGGCGCGGCACGATTATAGCGCGGATGGCGCGCGCTGGATAATGCGCAGCGTGACCACGGTCGCACAGGTTCACCCCCACCTCGAGTCTCACCGCCACGTGTCCGGCCGCGCTCCGCAGACGTGCGACCACATCCACCGTGAGGCAGTCTGAGGTCAGGTCAATGGCGCTAGCGCTGCCTACCATCAGCAGTATCGCGAATTTGCGGAGGTCTGCCACGCCATCAATCAGACTTTGGGTGAGGGGGCTCCTCCTCGCGCTCCACCGCGATAGTACAATCTGTCGCGACGGCTGCGAAAGCACCGAGCGCGGCAGCGACAGGCGCTATCAATACGCCCACGGCGACCACCGTGAGTGGTAACTCGATGACGGTCCTCCCCTCTTGCCTGACCTGGATTCGGCGCACGTTGCCCTCGTGGACTAACTGCCTCACCAGGTCGACCATTTGACCGCCCGTCACCTTGAATTCCTCCCAGACTGGACCGGTTCTGTCAGCCATCGGGGCACTCCTTCCTCGCTGATCTGTCCAACCTAGCGTTCACATTATATAGACAGCAGTCTTAGTCTTCGGGTTTCGGCTCTGGATGCCGCGATTTTACAGTCGCGGTCGAGCTCGAGATGGGCCGGAAGCGGTGCACCGCTCCAGAAGATGGCCAAACGTCATGCTGGCCCCCGGTTCCTAGAAGTCAGGATCGAGAGCCAGCAGAGGATCATGGCCAAACTGCGCGCTACGACTTAGCCTCCGTCTTGATCCGGATGCGCTTCGATTGGTACGCCGGAGCTTTCGGCAAGACCAGGTGAAGCATTCCATGGTCAAACGTAGCATCCACGTTGCTGGCATCTATGTCAGCGGGAAGAGTGATGGTTCGACTGAATTCGCCTCCACCGATCTCGCGGAGCAGGTAGCTGCGGTTCTCCTTCTGCTCCTGGTTTGCTACCTTGCCTCTGATGGTCAAGGTGCTACCCTGCAGCGAGATATCCACGTCCTCGGGTCTGAGCCCGGGCAGCGTGGCCTCCAAGATGTAGTTGTTGTCCTCCTCGTACACGTCCATCGTGAAGCCCGTCCCGAGGCCGCCCGAAACCCAAGACGGCCCGAAGAAGCTCTCATCGAACAGACGGTCCACGATGTCGCGCATACTGGCCGCGGGCCTCGCCTGCTGCCATCGTGTCACTCCCGTGCTTGCCATCCTGATACGCCTCCTGCTTAATACTTACGTTTTGTCGAAACCGCTTGTTAGAGTTGCCGCTCCACCTTGTTTGACAGCAAACAGCCTGCCAGCTTTTTGTCAGGCGAGGATACTGAAAGAGTCGCAAGTCTAAATAATAGCTGCACAATGGCGACGTTTTCTGGTACAATTGTCGTTGATTGAGACGGTTGTTTTCCTGCCGATCCGCCAGCGAGGCAGGGCCGGTGCGGCTGTGGCCGAGAAGATGGCGGGTGGCAGGTATGCGCGGGCGTTCTCGATAGTCCGCGCCGAACATGGGTGTATCCGCGGTCGCCATTTAGCGAATCAGCGGGGCCGGATCTTCCCGATCCGACCCCTTTTGTTGTGTGGCGATGGGATCCCCGCAGCCGACACGGAAGGAAAGAGAGAACGACATTTGGCAGACAACGGGCAGCTTCAGAAGACCAGGAATATCGGAATTATTGCGCACATCGACGCCGGCAAGACGACGACGACCGAGCGGATACTTTACTA
>JAJYKO010000142.1 GCA_021788565.1 Chloroflexota bacterium | reverse complement strand
CACGATCTTGCGGGCTGCTCGCTCAGTGATACCCACCGCTTGAGCTATCTCCAGTCCCGTGCTGTCCGGATAGCGACCGATGTAGGTGAGCACCAGGCCATGGTTCGCCAGGAGGCTCCACGAGGCCATCGAGTTCAACCTCCAATAATGCCCTCACAGGCCGTGACGCCTTCAGGCAACGATACCCGCTTCAATCACGAATTACAAATCATGATGTGTAATTCATGTAACGGTATACATTATAGCACGAAGAGCTGCGATGAGTACCGTAAAGATTCAGGTCGAGATCGGGCTCCCGTCTGGGGCTTGCCGGAGGCCTTCGGAGGCATCGGCGCCATGGCGGGAGCCCACACGCCGCACCCACCCGCATCTGCTCGTAAGTCAGACTAATAGTGCTATTGGTTATAGTGCTAGCGAGTCTGGTGATGAGTCGGCAATGCCGACTTGGCGCTTGACAGCGCGATTAAGGGTTGATACAGTATTTTAGGCCAGGTGCTAATGAGGCTATAGTGAAACAACTTCGCACTTCCCAAGGCTGATCGTCGGTTGGTGCTTTCCTGAAGGCCACGCCTGAGCGCGAGGTCTTTCGCACCCTCAAGGAGGAGGGCGTGAACACCGAGATGGTCCGGCTGGAAGAGACGACGGCTGGGGCCGGCGGCCCCACTCTTGAGTTTTTCCCTGCGCTTCGTCGATTATCCCCCAACGGGTACGTCCTGCTTCATCCGCCAGCCTGCGCGAACATCACCCCGAGTAATGATCCTCGAACGCAAAGCAACCACTCCCACGATCGCGTGTTAGGAGCAGACCGATGGCTATTGCGAACACCGTAGTTCCGCAGGCGAGGGGCAACCTTCTGGCGCTGGTCGACGAGCAGAGCGGACAGAAGGTGATGAGCTGCTATCAGTGTGGGAAGTGCAGCGCCGGCTGCCCGATGGCGAGCAGCACCGATATGGGACCGCACCAGGTGATGCGAGCCGTGCAGCTAGGAATGAGCAGCGTGGCGCTCGGCAGCGAGATGATCTGGATCTGCCTGACCTGCCAGACCTGCACGGTGCGCTGCCCGCGGGAAATCGACGTGGCGGCGGTGATGGAAGCGCTGCGGCACATCGCCCTGGCTGAGGGCGAGAATCCGGGGGCTAGAGACCTCTACGTCTTCCATCGGGCGTTCCTCACGACCGTGAAGCACGCCGGTCGGCTGTACGAGCTGGGAGTTGGGGGCATGTTCAACGGACTCAGCGGAAAGCCCCTCACGAACGCGGCGCTGTTCCCGCGCATGCTCGCCAAGGGGAAGCTCGGCCTCCTTCCGCACAGGGCGAAGGGGACCGGCGAGGTGATGGCGATCTTCGATCGGGTCGCGGCGCTGGAGGGTAGGGCGCCTGCGACGCCGCCGGTCGCACAGCGGGAGCAGAAGCATGGCTAGCCGATCCTATGCCTACTATCCGGGCTGCTCCATGCACGGCTCGGCGAAGGAGTACAACGCCTCGACGCAGTTGGTGATGCGCCGTCTGGGGATCGAGCTGTGGGAGATCCAGGACTGGACCTGCTGCGGCGCTTCGTCGGCGCACGCTATCAGCAGGCTGCTCGGGTATGCCCTGCCAGCACGCAATCTGCAAATCGCGGAGAAGATGGGCATGCCCCTGACCACTTCGTGCCCGGCCTGCTTCTCACGCCTGAAGTTCACCACGCGAGACCTGGCTGAGGACGCTCAGTTGCGTGAAGAGGTCTCCCTGGCTATTGGCAAGCCGTTTCCTGGCAAAGTGGATGTGCTGCCTGTCCTGGGCACGCTATTTCCCGAGGAGGTCGCGGCGGCCGTGAAGAAGCCGCTGCGGGGGCTGAAAGTGGCCTGCTACTACGGCTGCCTCTTCGTGCGCCCCAGCAAGGTGACGGAGTTCGACGACGAGGAGAACCCGCAATCGATGGACAGGCTGCTCGCGGCCGCCGGAGCAGAGACAATCGATTGGGCCTTCAAGACGGAGTGCTGCGGAGCATCGATGGCCATCGCTCGCCCCGGCGAGGTGGAGCGGCTTAGCGGACGGATCCTCGCGGCGGCGAAGAGGCTGGGAGCCGATTGCCTCGCCGTCCCGTGCGCGATGTGCCAGGCCAACCTCGATCAGCGGCAGGGGGCGATCAGCGCAAAGCGGGGCGAGGACGTGACTATTCCCGTGCTGTACTTCACCCAACTGCTGGGGCTCGCACTGGGCTTCTCGGCAAAGGACATGATGCTGGAGCGACACTTTGCGGACCCGCGGCCGTTGCTGAGAGCGAAGGGGCTGGTGTAATGGCGAGGATTGGCGTCTTCGTTTGCCACTGCGGTTCGAACATAGCCGGCACGGTCGACTGCGGAGCGGTCGTGGACGCGGCGAGGCGCATGCAGGGGGTGGTCCACGCCGAAGACAACAGGTACACCTGCAGCGAGTTGGGCCAGAGCGCGATCCGGCAAGCGATCGAGCGGCACCACCTCACTCGCGTGGTGGTTGCGTCCTGCTCTCCGCGCATGCACGAGACCACTTTTCGGCGCACCGTCGCGCAGGCGGGACTGAACCCATACCTGATGGAGATGGCCAACATCCGCGAGCACTGCAGCTGGGTGCACGGCGACGACAAGCAAGCGGCGACGCGCAAAGCGATCGACCTCGTGAGGATGATAGTCGCAAAGGTGAGACGTGATGAGCCCCTGGTTCCAGGACAGGCCGCGATCACGAAGCGAGCGCTGGTGATCGGCGGCGGCATAGCCGGCATCCAGGCGGCGCTGGACATCGCCAACGGTGGACATCAGGTGCTACTTGTGGAGCGAGAGGGGACGATCGGCGGCAGAATGGCGCAGCTCGATAAGACCTTCCCCACGCTCGACTGCTCCGCGTGCATCCTGACACCCAGGATGGTCGAAGTCGGACAGCACCCGAACATCAAGCTGATGACGACGTCGCAGGTCGAGAAGGTCAAGGGCTTCGTCGGCAACTTCGAGGTGACGATACGGCAGAAGGCGAAGTACGTGGACCACAGCGTCTGCACGAGATGCGGCACCTGCTGGCAGAAATGCCCGGAGAAAGTGCCCTCCGAGTTCGACGCGAACATGGGCACGCGCAGCTGCATTTACATCCCGTTCCCACAGGCGATTCCGAACAAGCCGGTGATTGATTGGGAAAACTGCCGCTACCACAGGTACCTCGAAGCGACGGGCGACGTCAAGAAGCCGCCTCAGTGCCGGATATGCGAGAAGCTCTGCCCGACCGGGGCAATCCGGTTCGGAGACGAGGACACCGTGGTCACCGAGGAGGTCGGCGCCATCGTCGTCGCGACCGGCTACAGGACCTTCGATCACTCGAAGTACGCTGAGTACGGAGGGGGACGGTACAGAGACGTGGTCAGCGGGCTCCAGTTCGAGCGCCTGCTCAACGCCTCTGGCCCGACGGGGGGCGAGGTGTTGCGTCCCTCGGACGGCAAGCATCCGAAGAACGTCGTCTTCGTCCAGTGCGTCGGTTCTCGGGATGACCGGATGGGGCGGCCGTACTGCAGCAAGGTGTGCTGCATGTACACCGCGAAGCAGGCGATCCTTCTCAAGGAGCACGACCCGGAGGCGCAGGCCTACGTCTTCTATATCGACATACGTGCCGGCGGGAAGGACTACGAAGAGTTCGTGAGGCGCTCGCAGGACGAGTACGGGGCTCTCTGGCTGCGAGGCCGCGCCTCCAAGATCTACGAAGAGGACGGCAAATTGATCGTGAGGGGTGAGGACTCGCTGATCGGCCGGCCGGTCGAGGTCGCCGCGGACATGGTGGTCCTGGCGACCGGAATCGAGGCGAGCGTCGGGGCGGACGAACTGGCGCGCACGCTCGGCGTCAGCTACAACGACTACGGTTTCATCGTGGAGGCACACCCGAAGCTGCGTCCGCTCGAGAGCAACACCGACGGCATCTTCCTAGCCGGAGTGGTGAGCGGGCCGCGGGACATCCCCGAGACCGTGGCGCAGGGGAGCGGCGCGGCGGCGAAGGTGCTCGCGCTGTTCAGCAACGACTCACTGGTCACGGAGCCGATGATCTCGCAGTGCGACCCCGCGCGCTGCTCGGGCTGCTTCACCTGCCAGCAGGTCTGCCCCTTCAACGCTATCGGCGAGGAGACGCTGCGCGACGGGCGTGTTGTGGCGAAGGTAAACGAGAGTCTGTGCAAGGGCTGCGGACTGTGCGTCGTGGCGTGCCGGCCGGGGGCGATGAGCCTGCGAGGCTTCACCGACCAGCAGCTGTTCGGGGAGATCATGGCCCTATCGATGTAGAGGTATCAAGGGCGGGTGTGACGGGGTGGTGCGGGGGCGTAGGGTCATCCGCCCTAGGGACCGGGTACGCGGCGTCGTGCAAGACATGGTTCACGATGTGGTAACAGATGTAGCCGTCGGGGCTTGTCCCCGACGGGTGGCCACGTCGCCCACTAGGGGCGACGCTACAAGTACCACTACCGTCGTAAACCATGCCTCGCGCAATTACCTCGGGATGCCCGCTTGCGAGGTGTCTGACATGACAGATACGGCGCTCGGACAGAAAGAAACGACAAAGGAGGCTACTGGGACCTGGCAGCCTAGGCTCGTCGGCTTCCTCTGCAACTGGTGCAGCTTCGCGGGGGCGGACATGGCCGGTACCAGCAGGCTGGACTATCCGTCGGCGATCCGCATCATCCGTGTGCCCTGCACAGGGCGGGTTGATCCCCTCTTCGTGGCGAAGGCGTTCCAGCAGGGCGCGGACGGCGTCCTGGTTGCTGGCTGCCATCCCGGCGACTGCCACTACGCCGAGGGCAACTACTTCATGCGTCGACGCTACGCCATGCTGCGGCGGCTTCTCACGTACCTGGGCATCGAGGAGGGCCGATTCCACCTGGAGTGGGTCTCCGCCTCCGAGGGCAAGAAGTTCGCACGGGTCATCACCGAGTTCACGGCACGGGTGACGGCGCTCGGCCCTCGCCGACGCGAGGCGAGTCCGGCTGCCGGGGCGGTGGGGGGGCTGTGATGAGCGAGCAGATCGACACCGTCCGCGAGACAGCGCGACAGTTGCTGGCCGAGAAGCGCGTGGAGTATGTGATCGGGTACGAAACCGGCAGCGATGGCAGGAACGCACGCCCGTCGTTTGCCCGCACGCCGGAGGACGCCGAGCGCTTCGTTTTCGACGCGACCTGCACCCACAACCTCACCACGTACCCGACCGAACCGACGCGTCGCGGCAAGAGCGTCGGCATCGTCGTGAAGCCGTGTGACGCCCGCTCGCTTAACGTCCTGCTTCAGGAGCGGCAGATCGCGAAGGAAAACGTCGTGCCGATCCCGGTGACCTGTCCCGGAATCGTGCGCAGGACGAGGGAGGGCGGCGACGGCGTGGCGCTTCAGGAGAGGTGCGAGGCGTGCGGCGACCGCGCGCAGGGGGCGGACGTTGGCACGCTCCGTCAGACATCGGTCACGTCGGACGAGTCCGACAGGTCTGACGCATCCGACCATCACGACGACCCGTTCCGAAGGGTCAGAGAGATGGAGAAGCTCTCTGAGGCGGAGCGTGAGGCGTTCTGGGCAGCGGAGTTCGAGCGCTGCATCCGCTGTTACGCCTGCCGCCAGGTGTGCCCCGCCTGCTACTGCGACGAGTGCTTCGCCGAGATGCTCGATCCGGAGTGGGTCGGCATCCGCACCGGCACCAGCGAGAACTGGATGTTCCACACCATTCGAGCGTTCCACCTGGCCGGTCGGTGCGTGGGCTGCGACGAGTGCGAGCGCGTCTGTCCAGTGACCATCCCGCTGGGCCTGCTGAACGGCAAGCTGCGCAAGGATGTCCAGGAGACCTTCGACTACCGGGCGGGCGTCAGTCCGGACCAGGTGCCACCGCTGGCGACCTTCAAGAAAGACGAGAAGCTGGGGGTGGGGTGATGACCGGGATCATGACCGGCCAGGGCTTGCGGGACTGGTTGAGCGGCCTTGCCTCCAAACAGATACTCATCGCGCCGAGGCGAATCGGTGCACAGACATTCTTTCAGCCGGTGGGCGGGGGCGATGAGATCGCCTTCGACTACGATCAGAGCACGCTCTCTCCAAAGGAGTGGTTCTTCCCCCGCACGGACAGGTTGTTCACGTTCAACCCAGACGTACCGGCGATCGAGCTGCCGGAGGCGCCGGGGCCGCGGGTCATCTTCGGCATCCGGCCCTGTGACGCGAATGCGCTGGCTGTCCTGGACAAGCTGTTCCTGGCGGAGCCCCCGGACGCGCTGTACGGGACGCGACGGAGTGAGACGGCGCTGATCGGGCTGGCCTGCTCGAAGCAGCAGCTCCCGGAGTGCTTCTGCACCAGCCTCGGCGGCGGCCCGCGGGACGCGACCCACGTGGATCTGTTGCTCGCCGAGGCCGAGAGCGGCTACGCCGTGCAGGTGGTCACGGAAAGGGGAGCCGCGCTCCTCGCGGGCGCGGCGCTGGAGGAGGGCGGCACAATGCCGCCCGCGCCTGCCATCGTCAACGAGGTGCCGGCGGCGTCGGCCGGCGAGACGATCTTGAAGCGCTTCGACGATGGCTACTGGGAGCGGACGGCGGACCGCTGCATCGGCTGCCGAATGTGCTCCTTCCTCTGCCCCACCTGCCACTGCTTCGATGTCCGCGACTACACCGTGGATGGACGGCTGGAGCGGGACCGCTGCTGGGATGGGTGCCAGTCCAAGCACTTCACCAAGCTGGCCGGCGGCCACAACCCGCGGGCTACCAAGGCGGCGCGACTTCGACAGTTCTACGCCCACAAGTACGTCTACTTCCCGGAACGGTTCGGCGTAACGCAGTGCGTGGGCTGCGGACGCTGCGCCCACTACTGCCCGGTGAACATCGACATCCGCGAGACGTTGCGGGATCTTCAGCGGCTGGAGGTGTAGTCGCATGGCCGTGGAAGTGAAGCAGGTGGTCGACCACCCCCTGGTGCCGCAACTCGCGACGATCGAGCGGGTGATCGATCTGACCCCCGACATGAAGCTGTTCAGCGTCGGCATAAACGATCCGGTGGCGCGGGAGTCGTTCCGGTACAGGGTCGGGCAGTTCGTGCTGCTCTCCGTGTTCGGCCTCGGTGAGGCCGCTTTCGACATCAGCTCTATCGACATGCCCGGGGCGCCGCTGGAGTTCGCCATCCGCAAGGTCGGGACGCTCACCGCCGGGATTCACGAGTTGGAGGAGGGGGCTGTCGTCGGGGTGCGGGGGCCCTTCGGGAACTGCTTCCCGATGGAGGAGTACCGGGGGAAGAACCTGATCATCATCGGCGGCGGCAGCGGCTTCGCGCCGCTCCGCTCTGTGATCAACTACATCGTCGACCCCGGGCGGAGGGCCGAGTACGGGCAGCTCTACATAATCCACGGGGCGCGAACGCCGCGGGACCTCGTGTTTACCAACGAGTTCGAGGCCTGGTCGGCCTCGCCGAACACGCGGTTGGAACTCACCGTTGACCGCGCGGTAGGGGAGTGGCGGGGGCGGGTCGCCCTGATCCCCGACGTGGTTCGGGAGCTCGACCCCGCGGCGGACAACGGGGTCGCGATGGTCTGCGGTCCGCCGATCATGATCAAGTTCACCCTGAAGGTGCTGAAGGAGCTCGGCTTCGCGGACCACCAGATCGTGAGCGCTATGGAGACGAAGATGAAGTGTGGCATCGGCAAGTGCGGCCGCTGCAACGTCGGCGACAAGTACGTCTGCCTGGACGGTCCCGTCTTCACCTTCGAGCAGATCGGCCGCTTCCTGGAGGGGTACTGAGGGACGAGCCTCCCCTCGAGTCACTCGGTTCACAGGGTCGGCTTGCCCGCTGCTCGGTGCGCGTTCTCCGTGTTCAGGACGGCTCCAGCACGCTCGCGTGCCTCTTCGAACTCCATTTCCTCCTTCGGGAAGGTGATGCAGTACCACTCCCTCTGGTAGCCTCCCACGAGCTCTCCCACCAGGACGGTGGCCCCGTTGCCGACCGCCTTCGGGGTCAGCGTCTCGGGCTTGAACCGCGTGGCGTCCTGGATTACGCCGACGTACTTCCCCTGGGTCTGTTGCCACCGAATGATCGACAGCCTTTGCACGCGTCTCCTCCGATCGTAGCTGCTTCCCCGCCGCTTTCTACAATATTACTACTGCGGGCGCCGGGGCGCGCGCACGCGGCGGCCTCGATGTCAAGGTTTCCGGCCTCGTAGAAGAGGTGGTATGCTGAGGGACCATCGGGAGGATATTGCCATGCCAAGCAACGATTCGATCAAGGTTGCCGTACTCGACGATTATCAAGGTGTCGCGCTGCGGATGGCCGACTGGTCCGCGCTGAAGGGAAGAGCGGACGTCACGGTGTTTCGGGACCACCTGTCCGACCCCCGCGCAGTGGTCGAACGGCTGAGACCGTTCGACGTGGTGTGTATCATGCGCGAGCGCACCCCGCTGCCTGGCTCGATCCTGGAGCAGCTGCCGAACCTGAAGCTGATCGCCTCGACAGGACCCCGCAACGCGTCCGTAGACGTCGCGGCGGCGAAGGCGCGCGGCATCACGGTGTGCGCGACCCGATCCGCACCGAACGGTGCGGCCGAGCTGACCTGGGGACTGATCCTCGCGCTGATCCGGAACCTTCCCGCCGAGAGCGCCTCGATGCGTGCGGGTGGCTGGCAGGTCTCTGTCGGCGGGGACCTGGATGGGAAGACAATCGGCATACTGGGTCTCGGCCGCATCGGCGCGAGGACCTCGAAGGTAGCTCGCGCATTCGGGATGAACGTGATCGCCTGGAGCCAGAATCTGACGCGCGAAAGGGCCGAAGAGCAGGGCGCGCGGCTGGCCACCAAGGAGGAGCTGTTCCGCGAGGCCGACATCGTTACCGTTCATCTGGTTCTGAGCGATCGGACGAGGGGGATCGTCGGCGCCTCGGAGCTCAAGCTGATGAAGCCCACGGCTTATCTGGTCAACACGTCACGCGGGCCCCTGGTCGACGAAGATGCCCTCGTCGACGCGCTGCGGACCCGCGCGATCGCCGGCGCTGCCCTCGACGTCTACGAGATCGAACCACTGCCGGAGTCGCACCCATTCCGCTCGCTCGATAACCTCCTCGCGACGCCGCACATCGGCTTCGTCACGAAGGACGCCTACGACCTGTTCTACCGCGAGACGGCCGAGAACGTCGTCGCCTGGCTGGACGGCACACCGATACGTGTGGTGGCAGACTAAAGTAAAGCGGCGACCAAACCCGCGGGGTCTTTGGCCCGTGATCCTGAACTGGCGCGCCGTGATCCCCGAGACCCCGCGGGTTTCATCCTGGCTTTGGTTTAGGATTGCCGCGCTTCCCCTGGCCGTGAATCCTAGGGGCCATCTTCTTTGCGTACTGGTGTTGCCCATGTAGTCGATCCGCAGTTTGGGCATTTCACCAGTTTTCGCCCCATTGAGTGGGGTGCGATTACGGCTCGCCAGGTGGGCAGGCTGAATATCGCACCGCAGTT
>JAJYKO010000141.1 GCA_021788565.1 Chloroflexota bacterium | reverse complement strand
TTCTTCCCCAGGTGGGCGGCGGACGATCCAGCGACACTACTCTCCGTCGAGGTAGCGTACCAGCTGCCGGCCGGCGCGGGCGGGGGTCAGGTGTCGGGCGCTGGGGGCCAGGAGACGATAGCAAGCTTGCGGCCGGCCCCTGATCTCCGATCCCTGACCCCACTCGTCGACGTCATCGAGAGCTGGACAGACACGGAGTTCGGGCTGACGGTAGGGGATCGGGAAGTGGTGCGGACAGTCAATCCGTATGGCTTTATCCCGTTCGTCCACATCCCCAACGCTCGGCCGGCCAACGAGTTCTGGGGCATCTCGGACCTGAGGGATGTGATGCCGCTGAATCGGGAGCTGAACGAGCGGATGAGCGACGTGGCAGACGTAATCCGGTTTCACAGCGATCCTCCAGTGGTTTTCAAAGGGGTGCGGGAGCACAGCAGCCTGGCAGTGGGGCCGGGGACCGTGTGGGATCTGCCGGAGGGGGCGGAGGTGGAGCTGTTGGAGTGGCGCGGCCAGACGCCGGCAGTTCAGGAGCACATCGAGCGGGTGATGCGGGCACTCCACGACGTGGCCGAGACGCCGAAGACGGCATTCGGCGACTCGGGGCGGCTATTGAGCGGGGTGGCGCTGGAGACGGAGCTGCAGCCGCTGATCCAGAAGACGCTGCGGAAGCGGATCTGGTGGAGCGCGGGGCTGCGACGGCGGAACCGCTACATCCTGCGCATCGCCGAACTTCAGGGGATGGGCAGCTTTGCACCGTATCGTTCGAAGATCATCTGGTCGCCGCTGTTGCCGGCCGACAACGAGTCAGAAGTGCGCAACAACGTGGCACTGGTGTCCGCCGGACTGCGTTCGCGACGAACGGCCATGGATCGTCTGGGAGAGGAGAGCCCGGAGGACGAACTGGCGAGGATAGACGCGGAGACGCGGGGGGAGGGAGAGATAGGGTGAGGGGGAGACCGGGAGATGCTGTAGGGGCCGCGTGATGCTGCGCTCGCTCGCATCACGCTCTGCCGGCCCGCACGTCGCCATTGTAGGGGCCGGCGGCTCTGCCGGCCCGTCCGGGCGGCGGACACGGCAGTCCGCCTCTACCAGACCCAATTGGAGGTGAACACTTGTCGACCTTATCTGATCTGCGGAACGCGCTGCGGGTGCTACTGAACGATGGCGTAGCGGGGAGCTATCTGTGGGAAGACTCGACGCTGAACCTTCACCTCAACGATGCTCTTCGGAGCTACGGTCGTTCTTTCCCCCTGGAGAGGGAGACGACGATCACCACTGTGGCGGGCCAGGCCGCGTACGACCTGCCATCCGACTGTGTAGCTGTGGTGAAGGTCGCGGTGCCGGAAGCTGCCCAGGACGTAATGGTTGAGGGTGGGGACGCCACGGGGACGGGCTACGAACTGTTCGGCGGCAAGCTATTACTGCTGCCGGCTCCAGCGGAGGATGGGCAGTCCATTGTGGTGCGATACCTGGCGGCCCACGCTCCTCTAGTTCTGGACGCGGATGTCTCGTCGGTGTCCGCGTTCGACGAAGACCTGATCCTCGCCTTTGCCGCGGCCAGGGCGCTCCAGTCGCTGGCGATGGAGGAGGCCAAGAGACAGCTGTTCGAGCAGCGAGCGGGACAGTCCGCGGCAGCGGCCGCCGCCCTTTATTGGGAGCAGTACGTGTCTGGGGTCAGGGGACGGGGGACAGGGATCAGGGCGGGACGGCTTGTGGCGTTGTAGCTGTCGGCTCGGAGTGAGCATGCGTGAGTGCCGCCCATGATGGGGCGGTTCGCGAACCGCCCCTACGAGCGACTAAACGGCGTGTGAAAGCGGCAAGCGTGAGGGGAGGTGATGTGGTAAGGCGAATCGGTGTTTGTTCTTGTTACCCGGCAAGCGATGAAGGAGGTGACGTACTTGGCAGAAACGGATCAGCCTCGAGACGTGGAGACCGGACAGGAAGACGGAGCGATGAAGGAGCAGGGAGAGAACTCAGAACTCAGAACCCAGAACGGCTCCGACTCTGACCCCCAACCCCCGTCCCCCGATTCCTACATGGAGGGGTTGAAGGCGGAGCTGGAGGAGACGAGAAGGCTGAGGCTCGAGTCCCATCGTCGAGCGCTACTCGCGGAGAATGCCGGCAAGGTAGTGCCTGAACTGGTTACCGGCGACACGGTGGATGAGCTCGAGGGGGCGGTGGAAGTGGCTCGAAGGGCCTTCGAGGCAGCCAGGGCAGCTGCGCTGGCTGAGGTGGCAACTGCCCCAATTCCCGCGGGCAACCCCATCCGGCAGGGCCCGAGCGTCGAGGGGATGAGCCCCCTGGAGAAGATCGCGCACGGCTTACGCCGGGACGGGGAGAGTGGGGGATAGGACGGGTAGGACGGGTAGGACCGATAGGACGGATAAGACGAATAGCGCAGATAGGACCGAGAGGAGGGAGCGAAATTGCCACTACTGTTATCCGAGGCGGCGAAGCTGGCGACGGACGTCCTGCAGAGGGGCGTCATAGAGACCATCATCAAGGACAGCCCGATACTCCAGGTGCTGCCCTTCATGACCATCGAGGGCAACTCCTACAAGTACACCCAGGAGAACACCCTGGGGAGTGCCGACTTCTACGCTGTGAACGCCACCTGGACCGAGTCGGCTGCGACCTTCACCCAGCAGGCGGCGACCCTGGCCATCCTGGGAGGGGACGCCGACGTGGACAACTTCATCCAGAGGACGGCGAGTAACGTCCAGGACCAGAGGGCGATCCAGGTGGCCAAGAAGGCGAAGGCGGTGGCACACCAGTTCGAGACCGCCTTCATCTACGGCAGCACCACGGTGGATCCCAACGGGTTCAACGGGGTGGCGAACCTGATCACGAACGCCGACCAGATCGTGACGGCGGGGCTGAACGGGGCAGCGCTGACCCTTGCCATGGTGGACGACCTGATCGACAGGGTGAAGGGGGGCAAGCCCGAGATGCTCCTGATGAGCAAGAAGACCCGCCGCAAGCTGAAGAGCCTCCTCGTGGCGAGTGCCCACTACGTGGAGAGGGGGGAGAGCTCCTTCGGGCGCCAGGTGATGCTCTACGACGGGATCCCAGTGGAGGTGAGCGACTTCATCACGGACGCGGAGACACAGGGGACCTCGAGCCTCTGCAGCAGCGTCTATGCGCTGTCCTTCGGGGTTCAGGAGGCCCTCTCGGGACTACAGAACGGGGGCATCGAGGTGGTGGACGTTGGGCAGCTGGAGACGAAGGACGCGGTGAGGGTGCGCATCCGCTGGTACTGCGGGCTGGCGCTGTTCAACCAGCTCAGGTGCGCCAAGCTGATCGGGGTGCTGGCGTAGACGAGGGGGCAGGGGACAGGGGTCGGGGGACGGGGGAGGGGGACCCGGGGTCGGGGGTCCGGGGAGGGCGAAGCTCCTGCTGAGCCGCCACGTCGCGAAGGGCCACCGTCCCCACAAGTGTGCGGCCGTTCCGAAGAGGTGCGTTGGTGAGCCATCACGAGGCGGCTCGCCGGGAGGCTCGCCCTCCCTCCCCCCCTCCCCCCTTCCCACTCTGCGTGTCGCAACATGCGAAAGGAGCGTGACTCATGACGAAGGTGCCGAGCGTGGGGCTGACGGTCACCGGCGTACCGGTGAACGCCGCGATCAAGGCGGGGAGCCTGGTGGGGATAAGCGCGGGGAAGATGGTGCTGGCCAACGCCGCGGTGGCGGGGCAGGCGAGGGCCCTGGGGGTGGCGGCTGCCAGCTACCAGGTGGGGGACGTGGGGGCGATGCACGTCCTGGCCGAGGTGGACGGTTTTGTGGGGCTCACAGTGGGGGATCCCCAGTACCTGGCAGAGGACGGCTCGGGCGGGGTGCAGGCGGCAGTCCCCGTGGGAGTCGGCAAGCTGAGCCAGGTGGTGGGCTTCGCGGTGGCGGGGGACCGAGTGGCCTTCGTGTTCCAGGACGCTGGGGTGGTGCTGTAACGGGGAACAGGGATCAGGGGTCTGGGATCGGGGAGCAGGGGTCAGGGGTCTGGGAGCAGGGGTCAGGGGTCGGGGATCGGGGGCCTGGCTAGGGTCCCCTGAGCTCCGACCCCCGTCCCCCGACCCCTAGCTGAGGAGGTGAGACTTGGCCAGGACTGTTCGGGCGACGATGGTGATCGAGGGCCTCGAGGTGGGGGCTGGAGGGGTGGTGAAGGCTGGGGACCTGGTGGGCTTCTCGGGAGGGAAGCTCATCCCCGCCGTGGGGACGGCTGTCCTCTACACCCCGGCCAGGGGAGTGGCCCTGACATCGGGTGAGGGCGGGGAGTTGGTGGCGATGGCGCTCAGGGGGGAGGTGTCGGGGCTGTCGGGCCTGCCCACGCGGGGAGGGTCGGTGTACCTGTCGGAGGACGCGGCGGGAGGGATCAGCGGGAGTCCTGCCGGCTCCGCTGGGGGCTGGGCGCAGAGGGTGGGGTGGAGTGCCGACGGGGAGTCGGCCGACAGCGGGACCAGTGTGGTGGTGACCTTCCAGGACGAGGGTGCTGAGGTGTAGGCGGCAGGGGACGGGGATCAGGGATCGGGGCTTTGGAGTGCGTGTGCGTCAGCACCGCTTTCTGGCAGGCGCGTCAGCGCCGATACGAGGAAGGGGCCGTGGCCGTGGGGAGCGCAGGTTGGGCGCCTCTGCTCCCCACGGGATGGCGCTTACGCGCCCTGCTTGATCGTCCGGCCAAAGCGGCGCTTACGCGCCGCACTCCAAGTCGCAGGGTTGGGGGTGAACAGTGACCAACCGGTACCACATCAAGGTCAACGGCACCGGGTTCCTGGTAGCGCCAGGGAGCTACGTCCGGAGCGTGCCGGCGAGGCCTGCCGAGATCAAGGGCTGGGCCGTCACCGACTGGCGCCGCGGGGACGGGCACCCGCTCGCGGGTGGCGGGGGCCAGGGGTCGGGGAACGGGGGCTTCAAGGCCGGCTTCGGCGTGGACGTGGGCACCCAGGGTAGGCTTGGGCTGGGACCGGCTGTCGGGGTGAGCCTCGCCTCCGCCGAGGACGGCTTCGCCGCCATGGCACCCTACGGGGGCAATCTCTACGCCGTCTCCTCCTCCAGTGGCGCCGTCCGCTCCTTCGACGGCTCCTCCTGGTCCATCCCCTGGAGCGCTCCCGTCCCCCTGCGGTTCATCTGCCAGGGTTACGGGGAGCTGATGATGGGGGGATCCGACGGGAAGGTCTACGCCTACGACCCCTGGGCGGCCACCTGGGGGGAGCGGTTCACCGTGGGGACTGGGGAGGTGACGGCCCTCGTGGAGACCATGGTGAACGAGCCCGTGACCGGGGGCTACTCCGTCGAGCCCAGGGTGGTGTTCGGGCTGTCTAGAGCGACGGGCTCGGGGAAGATGGTGGCGGTGAGCGCCGACGGGGTGACGACCCTCACCCGGGACGTGGGGGAGAGTCGGGTGGAGGCCATGGCACTCTACCGCGGGAAGCTGTACCTGGCGACATCGTGGGGATCGGCGGCATCGGGAGGGAGGCTGCTGGTGTATGGGGCGAGGGCAGCCGGCAGCTACTGGGAGCTCTCGGAGGTGGCCTCCTTCAGCGACGCAGCTCCCCTATCGCTCGTGGTGGCGGACGGGCTCCTGTGGATCGGGAGGGCGGGCGGGACGGTCATGGCGTGGGACGGGACGAAGTTGGTGGAGGCGATGAGCCTGGAGGGTCGGGGAGTGCCGGCCTCTTCGCTCAAGGGGATGGCCAACTGCGGGGAGAGCCTCTACGTGGGGTTCGAGCATCCCGGTGAGGGGGCGTCCCTGATGGCGAGGCAGCCGGCCTCGGTGAGCGGGGCGGCGCCGGGTCTCGCGGGAGCCGGGGACGGCTGGGCGATGGAGTGTGGCAGCGGGACGGTGGGGAGTGTCTCCGCCCTGGGGGTGTACGGGGGGACGGTGCTGTTCGGGAGGGAGCAGGCTGGCGGGGCGACCATCCACATGCGGCGGCTCGACGCGTGGCGCACCTCGGGATGGGTGGAGCTGCCGGCCTGGGACGGCGGGGACGGGACGACCGTGAAGCTGCTGCACGCCGTGACACTGAGCCACGAGGTCCTCAGGGTTGGGGAGTCGATCAAGGTGTCCTATTCCCTGGACGGGGGTGCCTGGGTGGAGCTGGGGACATCCAGCGTGGACGGATCGGCCTGCACGGCCTTCGCCTGGCCGGGGGTGGTCTCATGCCGGTCCCTGGGGCTGAGGGTCGAGATGGCCAGTGGGTCGGACGCGGCGGGTCCCGTCCTGACGGGGATCTCCGTGGCTTACAGTCTGGCCGGGGATGGGCGGCGGCGCTGGCGGTTCGATGCGAGGTGCGAGGGGGTGCCGGGGGTGCCGCTGCGGCTGCTGGACGGGTCGGTAGAGCCGTTGAGCGGGGCGGCCCTTGCCAGTGCGCTGCAGACGGCATACGGCGCGGGCGTGGTGGACTTCGAGGACCTGGACGGGACCGCCTGGCGTGCGCTGTTCCGGAGTCTCGAAGAGGATCCCGGGAAGTTGCCGCAGGAGCGGGGGGGCCCAGACGTTGGCCAGGTGCGAGCTGGCAGAGTGGTGAAATCAGGGCTGAGGACTGGGGACTGAGTGGGGAGGTAGGACGGGTAGGACGGGTAGGACGGATAGCTGACAGCTAATGGCTTGGAGGAAACGTGAACGACCTGAGGGGCAAGCTGGGCGGAACCGAGCGGTACGACGTGCGGCCGCTGTCCGCGGTGCGATACGTAGTGGTGCACCACAGCGGAGTGGCTGGGGACTGCAGTGCCGAGGCAATAGCGGCCTGGCACGTGGAGCACTACGAGTGGCCTGGTATTGGGTACCACTTCGTTATTCACGAGGACGGCTCCATCGACTACACGGGCGACCTCGCGACCGTGCGCTACAACGTCGCGGGACGAAACAGGGATGTGGTGGGGATATGCATCCCCGGGGATTTCACGAGCCAGGCCCCGAACGAACTGCAACTGGGGGCCGCGAGGAACCTCGCGAGAGTGCTCAGGCCGATACTGGATCCGGACGAGACTGGCAGTGTGAGGCTGGTCGGGCACAGGGACGTGGCGCTTCCCGGTTACGGGACGAGCTGCCCAGGGGAGACGTGGCGGGAGTGGATCGGGACGATAGCAGAGGGGATGAGGTGGACTGAGGACTGAGGACTGAGTGGAGGACGCAGGACCCAGGGCTGATGACTGATGACTGATAGCTGATAGCTTGGAGGGGAGAAGTGCCTACTGAATACGCGGGGGTTCTGGCGATACCTTTGATCATCGGGCTGGTGGAGGCGGCGAAGAAGATGGGTATGGACGCGGTATGGGCGACGCCGCTGGCGATCGGGATCGGGTTGGCGATCTCGGTGGGGTACGTGGCGGCTCAGCAGTTGCCGGGTTCGGAGGTTTGGGTGAGCGCGGTGCTGTGGGGGCTGGCGCTGGGGTTGAGCGCGAGCGGCCTGTACAGTGGAACGAAAAAAGCGATGAGTAATGAGTAGTGTATCCTGCCATTCATCACTCTGCCACGTTCATGACCTCCGAATCCTGGCGCTACTGGCGGAGGCCGAGCGGCGGTGGGGGCGGGGGGCTCTGGTGCGCTGGGGGGATGCCGTCGATTCGACCGAGGTGGAGGCGATATCGACGGGCTTCGCCGAGCTGGACGAGGCCCTTGGTGTGGGAGGGCTGCCGTGTGGACGGATCAGCGAGATTTTTGGTCCAGACTCCTCCGGGAAGCAGGCGCTGGTGGCATCCCTGGCGGTTCAGTGTCAGAAGTCGGAGGGAGTGGTAGCCTGGATCGATCCGGCTGGGCGGCTGGCCCCGGAGCAGATGAGCGTGCAGGGGGTGGAGTTCGACTCTCTACTGGTGGCGAGGCCGGAAAACGAGCTTCAGGCGCTGGAGATGGCAATCAGGCTGGCCCGCAGCGGCGGCGTGAAGTTGTTAGTGTTTGATCTAGCTGATAGCCATCAGACATCAGCGCTCAGACATCAGCGCTCAGTCCTCAGTCCTCATTACTCGTCACTGAATCTGGCTCTGCGGCGGCTGGTAGCTGCGGTGGACAGGAACCAGATAGCCTTTGTCTTCATTAGCGACGTTTCCGGTAGTAGGGCGGGGTCGCCCCTGGCCCCGCCCTACTACTGTCCCAGCTCAGAACTCCCTCAGCCCTCGGTCCTCAGCCCTCGTCGCTCGACGGGTGGCCAGGCGCTGCGGTACTTTGCCTCCGTCAGGCTGGAGATGGAAAGGCGGGAGTGGATCCGGGTGGGTAGAGAAGTGGTGGGCTGCAGGTCCGCGGTCCGAGTGGTGAAGAACAAACTGGCACCACCGCTCCGCGAAGCGGAGGTGCCGCTGCGGTTCTATCACTTCCCCGGTGTGCTTTCGTAACCTTCGACGGGACAGGCAGCTACTTTCGAGAGCCGACCTCATTTGGTGGACAGGAAGTGGCTGCCGGTTAAGCTCACGATGGCGCCGCGACTGCCGGTTTTGTCCCAACTGCCGCGAAGCCACGCTGTTGCTTCACGGCAGTCAGGATCAACGATGCCGCTTCCTGAATTTCGAAGGTGCCAGTGTTCACGACCAGGTCGTATTCGGTTTCTTTGTCGAAGGCCGACCACTTGCGTCCCAGTCTACCGGCGAGCTCCTTGACGAAAGCCTCCCTTTCCCGATCCGAAGTCTTGATCTTCTTCCTGGCTGCCTCTTCGCTCAAACCGTCAAACTGGATCAGGTTTCTCACACGAACGTCGAGAGGGGCCACGATCCTAACCTTGAGGGCTCTGGGGAGCAGCAGATGGGCGCCTCGCCCCAGGATGATCGCGTCGTTTTGCGCGATGATCAGCACAGCCCTGGGGAGAAGATGCAGGTAGACGTATTTGCTGACGTTGCCTATCACTGAGTCCGCGAACGCGTCTATCTCACCCTGGGTTCGCTCGTCCAACAGCTCGAACATTCTGGCCTGGTAATGGAAGTAGGATTGGTTGGCGACGACGTCCAGGATCTCTTTGTCCCAGACGGGCCAGTTCAGCAACTTCCCCAGGGTTTCGGCGATTCTTCTCCCGCCGCTACCTAACTGCCTGGAGATAGTGATAACTCGAGGGGGCTGCGGAGAGGGGGCCTGCATCCTTCGCAGAGCCTCGTGCTCGAAGGCCGCTACCGACTTGTCGACGAGCCGAATAGGAACTTGAGCGTTCATGTTCACCTCTTTGCTCGATCGTCGATCGCAGGTCACGCGATAGCTGTATCTCCATAGCACGATTATACGCCTATAGGTATGCATAAACACGGACATCTTCGATTCTTGGCGAAGTCCCTTAGCTGTCATGCTGAGCGCAGCGAAGGATCTCTCCAGCCACGAGGAGATGCTTCGCTGCGCTCAGCATGACATGGTAGCGACCTATGCCGTCCGACCCTCTAAGCCTCCTGGTTCTTGACACTGCTCCAGTATACCCCGCATAATGGTCTAGAACATGCGTTCTGGAAGATGTGCTATGAGGGTCGCCTGCGTTCTACTCTCCGATTTCGAGGTTGCTGTGGAGCTGCGCCGTCATCCGGAGCTGGCCGGCAGACCGGTGGTGATAGGCGGACTGCCCCAAGAGCGAAAGGCCGTGCGTAGCT
>JAJYKO010000140.1 GCA_021788565.1 Chloroflexota bacterium | reverse complement strand
GAGCGCTGGCGGATCGCTTCCCCAAGCGAACGGTCTTACTCTGGACGCAGGCGGCGCTCAGCCTTTTCGCGCTGGCGCAGGCGCTTCTGCTGGCCACACATCTGATGACCATCGAATGGCTGATAGTATTCGGCTTCTTTCAGGGGTTGGCGTTCTCGTTCAACATGCCGGCACGCCAGGCCTATCTGCCCGCCATAGTGGGTAGCGGAAACGGCCTAGCGAACGCGATCGCTCTGAACAGCGCCGGAATGAACCTGACGCGGGTTGCCGGTCCCGCCCTGGCCGGGGTGTTGATAGCCGCCCCGTTCTTCGGCGTTACCGGCGTATTCTTCCTGGTCGCCCTCTGCTACGTCTGGGTCTGGTGGTCGGTCTACCGAGTGGAGAACCCTGGCTCCCCGGAGGGATCGCGGCGCGGTGCCGGTCGAAGCGTTGCGGACGGTTTCAGGTACGTGCTGAGTCGGCCGCCGCTAATGGCGTTGATGAGCCTGGGGTTCATCCCGCTGGCGATCGGGATGCCATACATCAATCTCATGCCAGTAGTGGCGGTACACGATCTCAACGTCGGCGCGGTCGGACTCGGCGTGCTTCTCAGCGTCGGAGGGGTTGGCTCCCTGGCAGGCACCCTGATGGTTGCGTACCTGGCCCAATATCCCCACAAGGCTCGTCTGCAGCTGGCGTTCGGCGTCGTCTTCGGTCTGAGCCTGCTGGCGTTCGCCCTGGCGATCTGGAAGGGGACGATCCTCGAGGCCGTGCCCTGGCTGTTCGTGGTCGGGGTTTCTGGCGACGCATATATGGCGCTAAACAGCAGCCTCGTTATGCTGAACACAGAGACGGGGGTGTACGGCCGGGTGATGGGTGTCTACATGATGGCCCAGTCGATCAGGCCGCTGAGTGTACTGCCGATCAGCGCGGTGGCTGATGCCATAGGCACCCCGCTGACGTTCGTCGGTGCCGGGGGAATAGTCGCCGCGTTCGTCCTCGCGGTGGCCACCTTCTACCCTGGCTATCGGCGAATCGGCGAGAAAGGCGAACCGGGCGCCAGACCCCCCCGGCAAGCTGGCGTTTAGGGCCCGGTGCGGAGCCAGTCAGGGTGTGGTTGACGCCGCTGCCTTGCCGGTCGCGCGAGTGGTAGGTATCACGATGGTAACTCAGGGGCGAAGTGCCGATGTCAGGTGGGCCAGGCGAAATCGAACCAAGCGAAGATATCGGTGCGCTGGCGATAGCTCGCGACGAGGGGACCGGAATCAGGGTGCTCGTCGTAGAGGATGAGGAGACCATCGCCGAGTTCGTCGTGATGGGGCTTTCCTACGCGGGGTTCCAGGTTACCGCCGTCAGTACGGGGAGAGAGGGACTCGAAGAGTTCCAGCGCCTCAGGCCCGACCTGATTGTCCTCGACGTAATGCTGCCGGAGATGGACGGCTTCGAGTTGCTGAGCCGGGTCCGCTTGCACAGCGACGTTCCTGTCGTGATGCTCACGGCCAGAGGGAGCGTGGACGATCGGGTTCGCGGCCTCGATCTCGGCGCCGACGACTATCTGCCCAAGCCCTTCAAGTTCAAGGAGCTCCTTGCCCGTATTCGGGCAGTACTCAGACGGCATAACCTTGAGGCCGTGCCTATCCTCAGACTTGGACCTCTCTCCCTGCGGCGTGACACGCGCGAGGTCTTCGTCGACTCGGTGCCGGTTGTGCTCACACCGCGGGAGTTCGATCTGCTGGAGTTCCTGATGCGTCATCCCCGCCAGGTGATCAGCCGGGAGACTATGCTCAGCCAGGTTTGGGGCTACGACTTCATAGGTGAGACAAACGTGGTCGAGGTCCACGTGAGCGCGCTGCGCCAGAAACTCGGGCCGCACCGCGACCTCATCCAGACGGTTCGTGGGGTGGGGTACACGCTAAGGGGGTAATCTTGATGCCATCAGGCTCGTGGCGAGGTTTCTGGCGGTCCTGGTCCCTCGGCGTCCAGCTCACGGCAATTGTCGCGGTCTTGGTTGTCGGGCTGCTCGCGGCCATCGGCATTCTGCTGGATCTCTGGCTTGGCAGCTACGTGGCCTCCAGCAGTGCGGCTCAGCTACACGCCCTCGCGGACCCCGTAATCGCGAGGGAGATGCACGCTCCTGCGCCCAAACCGGGGCCGCAGCCCCCGCAAAACGGTACGGTTAGAAACGGCGTAAACCTCACGCGTCTCGCCCGGTCTCTGAGCGATCAGGTCAATGGACCAGAGACCTTCGCCATGGTCGTTGCACCCGATGGGAGCGTGGTGGTGGTACCTCCTGCCCGGGTCACAGATGAGTCGGATGAATCGTCCATCGTGTCCTCTCCGCGGCCGTCCCTGCCAAGTGCCGAGATTTCCCGAAGCCTGGCCAGCGGCCGCGAGGAGACGGCCTTAGTGTCATCCTCTGGTACTCGGTTTCTCCTGCTGGTGGAGCCTCTGCCCACCAACGAGGGCATGGCTGGGGCGGTGGTTCTCGGCGCATCCCTGGCCCGTGGAGACGCTTTGCGGGCCACGGTTCGGCTATCCTTCCTGCTGGGTGCTATCCTCGGCGCCGTGGTGGTGGGGTTGGCGGCCAGCCGCCTCGTAGTGCTGGTTCTCTCCCCACTGGACCGACTAGTTCACGCGACCCGGCGAGTCGCGGGAGGCGATTTGAGCGTTCGTGTGAGCGACGATCTGGCTACCAATGAGGTGGGTCAGCTGGCCCACGCGTTCGACGCCATGGTTGAGCGCCTGGAGGAGGTGTTTGAAGCACAGCGGCGTTTCGTTGCCGATGCCTCACACGAACTGCGCTCCCCGCTCACCGCGGTCTCCGGGATGCTCGAGATGCTCGAGATCGGCGCGGATGAGGGAGATCCCGCGCGCAGAAGTAAGGTGTTGCAGGCGCTGACCAAGGAGGTCGATCGGATGGGCCGGCTACTCAACGGTCTGCTCGCGCTCTCGAGATCCGAGCAGAGTGAAGTGAAGAGCGAGCCGATTCAGCTCGACCAGATCGTCTCCGATCTGCGGCCGACCATCGAGGTGCTGGCACGTGACCACCAGCTTCGACTGGACGCTGTGAAAGTCCCCACGGTTCGCGGCGACGCGGACCAGCTCGCCCAGGTGGTCGTCAACCTGGTCGAAAACGCTGCCAAATACACTGCGCCGGGTGGACAGATCACCGTGAGTGTCGGGACCATTTCTGGTCCCGATAGGGTGGTACTCACAATATCGGACACGGGTGCGGGAATCCCACCCGAGGTCTTGCCCCACCTGTTCGAGCCCTTCTATCGAGCCGACGCGTCCAGGACGCGAGCTACGGGCGGCTCGGGTCTTGGACTGGCCATTGTTCATGGCATCGTAAAGGCCCACGGGGGCGAGATAAAGGTGATGAGCAGAGTGGGGCAGGGAACTACGTTCGTGGTGGAGCTGCCCGTCGCCTCGCTCAGCCTGGCGGCGCGTCCGGTCGACGTCGATTCCCCGCAAGCCTGAACCCGCTGGCGCTCTCTTCTCGAGGCGGTTTCTTCTCACGTATGGCTCCGGCTCACCGGAATCACTCTTTATCTCAACTTTATCTTGGACGATCCGTAGCTTAAGACTCCGTCGGTATCTTGACTGGACGAAGCCGATCGACTACTGAGTGTCCGGAGGAAGGGGGTGAAGTGTTGTTCCGTGTCCCGGAACGAACGTCGACGCTTCAGACTTTGAGAGGACACAGAGGTGTTATGCAAATGCCCAGAATCTCGCGATCCGTCCGGTGGATTGCTCAGATCACGGCAGTATCGGCCGTGTTGGCAATAGGTCCAGTCTACGGCGTGTTGGCCGAGAGCGCCACACCATCGGCGACAAGTCAGACAACCTCAACGGCTACCCCCACGGCCGGCAAAGGAGCAGCCGCTACCCCGGCAGCCCCGGCTGAGACTGGCCCCGCCGCGAAGCCAGGTCCCAAGGGCGGGCCCGGTCCGAAAGGGGGAGACCCCATTGCCAGGGCAGGAGATGAAGTGAGTCGGGCGAAAACCGACCTCGGGACCGCTCAAGGAAAGATGGACGTGAGCCTGGTCCAGAGCTGGATCAACGAGGCCGCGGCTGAGCTGCAGCGTGCCCAGAGCGACCAGAGCGCTGGAAAGGGTGCTGCGGCTCGTGAGGAGGCCGGTTCGGCCCAGGAGTTGGCGATGGCGGCTGACAGGTTGATGGTGGCGAAGCTCGGCAGCCAGCTCCCGTCGCCGGCGAATCGACCAACCCCGCCGACCCCGCCCGCGCCGCCGAGTGGGACGGCTGCTCCGTCACCACAGGCGCGAGTGAGCCGGGACCTGGCCCACAGCTACGCGGACATCTTGAGCCAGCGCGACGGCCTCAACGCGGCCAACCTGGGTGGTTCCTGGTCGGACGTTCTGAAGCAGGCCGAGGACCAGTATAAGGACGCCTACACCGCCTATCAGGCCGGGAAGTACGACCAGGCAGCTGCCAGTGTCCAGGTTGCCGGCCATCTGGCACGGGCTATCGACCACGCCCTGCACGCTTCCTCCGATCCCAGCAAGCCGGTGAGCGTGCCCGCGCCTCAGTTCTGAGTGCACAGTCTTCAAGCGTAGTGGGGATGGCGGCAGGCAGATGGCCATCTGAAGAGATTGGTTCTGCCTGCCGCCATCCCCTGACACTGCGCGGCCGTACCACGAACCGGGTAGCGGCAAGGCGCAATTCGTCTTGATGGGGAGGGTGTTTCGTGGTATAGTACCCGAGGTAAGTCGATCGGGGATCGACGGCCGATAACCTTTAATCCGGTCCTGTGAGGCCGGAAAGGAGTAGGCGATGGCACGGGAACCGATGGAGCCTCTTGCGCGGCGAATGGCCGGGCAGGAGGTCTTTTTTTGCCCCGTTTCAGGAGGGGATTGTGGCTAGTAAGATGATCATGACCGCAGACGACATGCGTAGAGCGCTCACCAGGATCGCTCACGAGATCGTCGAGTGGAACGAGGGCACGAGCGGGTTGGTGCTGGTGGGGCTGCGTACGCGGGGGGTTCCGCTGGCCCAGCGGATCGCCGGCCGGATCCGCGAGTTCGAGGACAGGGACGTCCCGCTTGGGGAACTCGACATAACCATGTATCGCGACGACGTGTTCACTCGCGGTCCTCTGCCGATGGGGCCAACGGATATCCCCGTCGACATCACCGACAAGCGCATCGTGCTGGTGGACGACGTTCTATACACGGGCAGGACCATTCGAGCTGCCATGGATGCCCTCATCGACTACGGGCGCCCTCAGATGATCAGGCTGATGACCCTGGTGGACCGCGGCCACAGGGAACTTCCAATACGGGCCGACTTCGTGGGAAAGAACGTGCCGACGTCTCGCGAGGAGGACGTGGCGGTCCGCGTGGTCGAGATCGACGGGGTGGACGAGGTTGTCCTGACCCGGAAGGAGGACGGCGATGGCGGAAGCCATTATGAGCGCGGCTAGCGGGTTGGAGATCGAGAACGCGCCTCTGATCGGACGGCAGCGCGGAGCCTTCGGGCGGCGGCATCTGCTGGACCTGGACGACTTCTCGAAGGAGGAGATCCTCCGGGTGCTGGACACCGCGGAGATCATGAAGGAGATCCTTCGGAGGCCGATCAAGAAGGTCCCGACCCTGCGTGGGAAGACGGTGGTGACCCTGTTCTACGAGGCCAGCACCAGAACGCGAGTCTCCTTCGAGACGGCGGCTCGGAACCTGGGCGCGGATACGGTGAGTGTAGCGGCCAGCTCCAGCAGCGTCAGCAAGGGCGAGTCGCTGGTGGACACGCTGTGCACCCTTCAGGCGATCGGGGCGGATGCGGTGGTGATCCGCCACTCGTACTCCGGCGCTCCTTACCTGGCAGCCAGGATAGTAAGGGGGTGCGTGATCAACGCGGGCGACGGGTGGCACGCACACCCGAGCCAGGGGCTGCTGGACGCGTACACCATCCGGGGCAAACTGGGCAGCCTCGAGGGACGCAAGATCGTGATCGTGGGCGACATCCTGCACAGCCGCGTCGCGCGCTCCAACATGTGGGCCCTGACCAAGCTGGGGGCAGAGGTAACCATCTGCGGCCCCGCCACGCTGATGCCAAGCTGGTTCGTGCAGGCCGCCTCCGCCAACGAGGGCGAGGTAATGCCCGGGCTGAGGCTCTCCTTCGATCTGGACAGGGCGATCGAGGGTGCGGACGTGGTGATGGCGCTTCGGCTCCAGCTGGAGCGGATGCAGGCGGGGCTGCTGCCGAGCATGCGGGAGTACGTGCGGATGTTCCAGGTCAGCGGCGAGCGGTTGAGCAGGGCGAAGCCGGAGGCGCTGGTGATGCATCCTGGCCCCATGAACGAGGGGATCGAGATCGCTCCCGACGTAGCCCACGGCGCGCAGTCGGTCATCGAGGAGCAGGTGGCCAACGGGGTCGCAATCCGGATGGCGCTTCTCTACCTGCTGATCGGGCCAAACGTCAACCTACCCGTCGAGGTGGAGAAGAGATGAGCGAGCTCTGGATAGTAAACGGTCGCCTGCTGGACCCGAGCCAGGGTATCGACGGTCCGGCCAACCTTCGCATCGTGGACGGCATGGTGGACGACCTGGGCCGGATCGAGCCGCCTGGCGGCCTCCCGGCGGAGATGGTGATCGACGCCGGCGGCAAGGTGGTGGCCCCGGGCTTCGTGGACGTGCACGTCCACCTGAGGCAGCCGGGCTTCGAGGAGAAGGAGACCATCGCCACAGGGACGCGGGCCGCCGCGGCGGGCGGGTTCACCACGGTGGTGGCGATGCCCAACACCAAACCGACCGTCGACACGAGGGCCGACGTGGAGTTCGTCCTGGAGACCGGGCGGCGCGAGGGCGCGGTGCGCGTCTTCACGACCGGAACGGTGACCAAGGGGGAGAAGTCGGAGGAGCTTTCCGAGCTTGGGGAGATGGCGGACGCGGGCGCGCTGGCCTTCACAGACGACGGTCACGTGGTGTCCAACGCGAAGCTGATGCGGCACGCGCTCGAGTACTCCAGGATGCTGGGCCGGCCCATCGCGCAGCACTGCGAGGATCCGGCGCTGGTCGCCGGAGGGCTGATGCACGAGGGCAGGATATCGGCGCTGCTGGGGCTGCGCGGGAATCCGTCGGCCGCCGAGGAGTCGATAGTTGCCAGGGACATCGCCCTGTGCAGACAGACCGGGGGGCACGTCCATTTCCAGCACGTCAGCGCGGCGGGGGCGGTCGATCTGATCCGGGCCGCCAAAGAGGAAGGGCTGCCGGTGACGGCCGAGGTGACGCCGCACCACCTGACCATGACCGAGGACTGGGTGGCGGGGGGCAAGTGGGCCTCGCCCACGGTCCTGGAGAAATGGGGCAGGATACCGACGGTGCCGTACGACACCAACACGCGGGTGGCGCCGCCCCTGCGAACCGAGCGCGACGTGGAGGTGTGCCTCGCGGCGCTGAGGGATGGGCTGTTCGACGCGATCGCTACGGACCACGCGCCCCACACGGTCGTGGACAAGGAGTGCGAGTACGGGCAGGCGGCCAGCGGCATCTCGGGGCTGGAAACGGCCCTGGGTGCGTTGATGTGGCTGGTGCATCGGGGAGACCTGGACCTGCCAACCATGATAAAGTACCTGACTATCGAACCGGCACGCCTCCTGAAGCTGCCCTATGGGACGCTGCGCAAGGGCGCCCCGGCGGACGTGGTGATCTTCGATCCGGATGCCGAGTGGGTTGTGGATCCCGCGAAGTTCTTTTCGAAGGGGAAGAATACGCCGCTGGCAGGGGTGACGCTTCGCGGTCGGGTGATGGCGACGGTGGTTGAGGGAAGGAAAGCGTATCCAAGCCTGTAGGGGCGGACCGCTGTGTCCGCCCGCCCAGGCGGGCCGGCAGGGCCGCCGGCCCCTACAGGTGTTCTTAGTGGGGGCGATGTGGCTAGGAAGCACGCGATATTGGTTCTCGAAGACGGGTCGACGTTCGTGGGGACGCCGTTTGGGGCGGAGGCGGGCGCCGAGGGGGAGGTCGTCTTCAATACGTCGATGACGGGCTACCAGGAGGTGTGCAGCGATCCCTCCTACAGGGGCCAGATGGTGGTGATGACCCACCCACAGATCGGCAACTACGGAGTGAGCCCGTTCTCCAACGAGTCGACGCGGCCGTGGGTCGCGGCCCTAATCGTTCGGGACTACGCTCCATACTACCACCACTGGCAGGGCGACGAGAGCCTGGACCAGTGGCTGGCCAGGCACGGCGTGCCTGCCATGCAGGGCGTGGACACCCGCGCCATCACGCGGGTGCTGCGCACCAAGGGCACGATGCGCGCGATGCTGTTCCAGCGGGAAGCGCCCCCCGATGACACGGAGCTGGAGGAGATGCTGGACGAGGTGCAGCATGTGACATCCCTCTCCGACAAGGACCTCGTGGGGGAGGTGAGCGGGGCGGGCTCGGAGGCCGACGTGCTGCGGGTGGGGCACGAGGGAACGGGGCCGCACGTGGTGCTGCTCGACGTCGGGGTCAAGCACAACATCATCAGGTCGCTGGTTCGGCGTGGTGCCAGGGTGACGAACTTGCGCCATGCCGCCACCGCGCGGGAGATCCAGGACCTCAATCCGGACGGCGTGCTGCTGTGCAACGGTCCAGGCGACCCCGCGAGTCTTGCCCAAGTGGTGGAGACGACGCGGGAGCTGCTGAACACGAACATTCCGGTATTCGGGATCTGCCTGGGGCACCAGATCCTGGGGCTCGCGATCGGGGCGACGACCAGCCGGATCAAGTTCGGGCACCACGGGGGCAATCATCCCGTGAAGGAGCTGGCGACGGGCAGGGTGAACATCACATCCCAGAACCACGAGTTCCAGGTGGACGCCGGTTCGATCCCGCCGGAGAGCGGCTTCTACGTGAGCCACGTCAATCTGAACGACGGATCGGTGGAGGGTCTGGCGCATCCCAGCAGGCCGGTGTTTTCGGTGCAGTATCACCCGGAGGGGAGCCCGGGCCCGCAGGACAACCAGTACCTGTTCGATAGGTTTATCGAAGTGATCAAGAATAGGAGTGTTCTGAGTTCTGAGTTCTGAGTTCTGAGTTCTGGGTTCTGGGTTCTGATGGGGAGGATTGGCGATGGTGGCAGTCCAGCGCTTCGAGGACCTGGCAGTTTGGAAGAAGGCACGCGAGCTGGCACGCGATATCTACTCTGTGTCTGGGACAGGGCCTTTTGCGAAGGACTGGGGACTCTCTAGTCAGATTCAACGGGCCGCGGTGTCGATCATGTCGAACGTTGCCGAAGGCTTCGAACGCTTTCGTCGCGGGGAGTTCCAACAATTCTTGTCGATGGCGAAGGGATCCTGTGGAGAAGTCAGAAGCCAACTCTATATCGCCCGGGATCTCGGCTATCTTGACGAGGAACGGTTTCAAAAACTCCTGGGCCAGACCGAGGCGCTATCCAAGCAGATTGGCGCCCTCAGAGCGTATATCGAGAGGGATGCCGTGAGAGCCGAGACCAAGCGCAGGAAACCCACTCAGAACTCAGAACTCAGAACCCAGAACTCAGAACTCGGTGATCGCCGGGGGTAGCTGTGGCAGATAAGTCAATCAAGAAGGTAATGGTGATCGGGTCGGGTCCCATCGTGATCGGGCAGGCCGCGGAGTTCGACTACGCCGGCA
>JAJYKO010000139.1:2921-9631 GCA_021788565.1 Chloroflexota bacterium | reverse complement strand
CGATTCGGAGTCGGTGAAGGCTGTGCCCTGGTGCAACATCAACCTCTCCGGTTCGCGTCGATCTCCGAGATCGTCCTGTAAGACGAGTCGGTAGGTTTGATGCCGACTCCGTACAGACGGCCGCAAGCCTCGAACATGGTCAAGTCTGTGACGAAGATCGGTATGCCGGCCTCCGAAGCCATGGAGGCTGTCTCTGGTAGCGGCTTCTTGCCCCTCACCAGCACTATGGCCGCGACCTCGGCGACCTCCGCTGTTCTGATAACCTGTGGATTAGTGAGGCCTGTCACAAGCACTGAGCCAGGCTTGACAAGAGAGAGCACATCGCTCATCAGATCGGCAGCCGCACCGTACTCGACATCAAGCGCCTGATCCCACTGTTGAGACGGCGGTTCGGCTTCGAGCAATCGGGCCATTCTGGCAAGCTGCATTAGACTGGCTCTCCTTACTGTTGATGCCGTTCACGGACTGCCGGCGGCTTGGTGAAGTCGTGGACCTGCATACGCTTCTTCCTCGGGTGTTGAAGGGTGAGAGCTTGCATCTCTACCGAGACGTCGACGTTGCGGACGGCGACGTCGTCCGGCACCGTCAGCTGAGCGGCTGAGAAGTTGAGGATCATGTGAACGTTGCCCTCCACCAGGAGATCCGCGACCCCCTGAGCTGAAAGGGGCGGAGTGGCAATAATGGCTATGTCGACGCTACGCTCTCGGGATACTGAAGGGACGGTGCGCCAGGACAGGACCTGGAGGTCGCCGACCTTCGTGCCTATCCGGTTCACTGAGCAGTCGAAAATAGCGACGAGCCGGTAGTTGCGATCACCGGCGGAGAGGAAGGCGGCGAGAGAGGAGCCGAGCCGGCCGCAGCCGACTATGCAGACCCTCCACAGCCGTGCCAGGTTGATGTAGGAGGTCAGTTGCTGGAGCAGTTGATCGACGGGGTATCCGGCGCCGCGCTTGCCGAAGCTGCCGAGGTAGGAGAGATCCTTCCGAATGAGGTGGGCCTCCATGCCTATCGCTTCGGCTATGGTACGAGAGGATGCCAGTTCGACGTGCTCGCGGGCGAGTTCCTTGAGCCCGCGCACATACAGTGGCAGCCGCGCTGCTGTCGCAGCTGGGACACCATTGTTCCTCATAGCTTCCTCGCTGAAGCAGCGGGTACCCCCTCAGTCGATTGTGACATAATTCACAAATACGACCGAGGAAAAGGCCCCGTCGCAACACCTCTTGTGGAGATCCGGCGACGGGGCCTCTCGTTAGCCCCCGCTATGTTGCCTTTCCCGACGCTGGTGAAAGGCTTCACAAGCATTATACCGCTGGCGCGCGCCCTGTCAATCCCTTTTGCTCAACTACTTACCCATCTCCTGGAGCTTCTGCTGCGCCGACTTCGCCTGATCCGAATTCGGGTCTATCTTGATCACAGCCTGCCACTCCTTGGCCGCGTCCGCGTTGTCCGGCGGATTCAGGTTGGAGTAGAGCACCCCGAAGTTGTAGTGGGCCTGTATCTTGTTCGGATCCTGCTTGAGAACCTCCGTCCACTCCTCCTTCGCCTTGTCCAGGTTCCCGGAGTAGTAGTAGGCCGTTCCCAGATCTGTGCGAACGTCCGTATTGTTGGGGACCTTCGTCAGGGCCTTCTCGTACCAAGGAATGGCGTCCGTGTACTGCTTGGCATCGTAGTACGCGTTGCCGAGGGCGATCATGGCGTCCTGGTCATCGGGATTCTGGCGTAGCTTGTCCTGGAGAGCGGCTATGTTGGAACCCTGCGACGGGGCGGCTGTCGTTGGCTGGGCGACTGTCGTTGGCTGCGCCGCGGCGCCGCTGGTGACGTTGTGTTGCTGGACGCTCGTGATCAGTATGAGGAAGGCGATGAGCACTCCTGCTCCGATTATCCCGAGGGTGATGTTCCGTCTGCGGCTGTCCTGCTCGTCGTGGTACGATCTCGCGTAACCGTTTCGACGAGCCGGCATGGCCTGGCGAGCCAGTGGCTCTTGCTGGATCGGCCTGTTGGTTTGTCGCTTCTTTGGGTTCGGGCTCAAGGGCGAGGTAACCTTTCTAGAACGTGCTTCGTCTCACAACATGCGGTCTGCCATGATTATTGCCTGGGCGATGTCGGCCAGCTTCTTGTTCTCGTTCTGGCTCTGGATCTGCATGCGGCGGAATGCCTCGGCTTCAGAGAGGTTCCTCCGCTCCATCAGGATCCCCTTGGCCCTTTCCACCAGCTTCCTCGTCTCCAGGGCCTCTTTAAGATCGCTCATCCCCTTGCGGAGATCCTGGAATTCCTGGAAACGTGACCTGGCCAGCAGGATGGTCGGCAGTAGATCCTCCTCGGAGACCGGCTTCATCAGGTACGCGAAGACACCGGCCTCGATTGCGCGCTCGGCTAGAGTGCGCTCGCTGTATGCCGTGAGGAGGATCACAGGGATAGGATACTGAGAAGCTATCGCCTTGGCAGCCTCAAGCCCATCCATGTCAGGCATCTTGATGTCGAGTATGGCCATGTCAGGCTTCAGCTTCATGATGAGATCTACGGCCTGCCTGCCGTTGGCGGCTTCTCCAATCACCTGGAGACCTAGCGACTCGAGCTGGGTTTTGAGACTCATCAGCCTGATGCTCTCGTCGTCGGCGATGACGACCCGCACCGTCTCCGTCATTTCGCAAACCTCACTGTTGCGGTAGTTCCACCGTTGGTGTGGAGATCCAGCGTCCCGTTCAGATCCTTGGTCACTAGGGTGGTCACGATCTGCAAGCCGAGTTTCGAGTGCTGTTCAAGGCTGAAGCCGGGTGGAAGGCCTTTCCCATCGTCGCGAACAGCGACGGTCACCTCGCCGCTTTGCTCGTCAATCGAGAGCAGGAGAATGCCCCCCGCGCCGTCGAAAGCGTGCTCCAATGCGTTGTTCACCAACTCCGTCATTACCAGCGCCATTGCTGTGGCGAGCTTCGAAGGCAGGAACACCGGTTTGCCCTGCACCACGACCTTGACTGCACCGTGCGAGCCGGTCATGCTTCTCACGCAGTTCTCGGTGATGAAGCCCGCCAATTCCTTGATGTCGGCCTCTCGCACGTTCTCCGCCGAAAGCAGTTCGTGGACTGCCGCTATGCTTCGAACTCGGGCTATGCTTTCGCGGAGCGCCATCTCTGTCGGGATCGAGCGCCCACTATGAATCTCGAGGGTCAACAGGTCCGCGATGGTTTGAAGGTTATTCTTGATGCGGTGGTGCATCTCCTGCACCAGCACCTTGAGTTGCCTGTTGGTCGACTCCAACTCGGCCTGGCTGCGGTCAATGATCCGGTCGCGCTCTTCCAGGTACGACTCTGAGGTTAGGAGCATCTGATGATCTAACGTTTCGTTGATGAGGTCCTCTGCCCTGAGTATGTCTGGAGGGAAGGCGATCCAGAGACGGCTGCGCAACATCCACTCGACAGCATTCAGGACCGAGAGCCGAAAAAGCGAAGCCGCCCGCAGGATTTCGTACAGAGGGATTCCCCGCTCCAGATGTATCGAGGCCATCTCTCTGCCCGCATTGTGCAGGTCGCCCCTCGCCTTCTCCTGATCCTCTGGACTCGCGGCGCGAAGTAGAGAGATCAGCAGGCCGAGATTTGACGCTCCCCACTCGCGCATTTCTCGTATGAGTGGGGAGTAGCCAGGCATTGTCGTCTGCAGCCGCTCGACCCACCTGTCGATTACCTGGGGGGTGCTTTCCTCCAGGTAGTTTGCGGTCGTGGTAAGAGCGTGACGTACGAGGACGGCACCGATTCGGCGGATAGCCCGCTGCAGCATCTGAGTCTGTGCCTCATTGCACCGATCCGACATCTTATCGTAAGCAGTTTACTGGGAGAGCCTTCCATGGTCAAGGAGAAACGCGGGGCGACGCTATCCCGGCCGATGACCTCCAGAAACCCCTCAACTGGACGTAGGTCTTGAACTCGTAGTAGGCAAGCAGCGCGGACAACAACAACCCAAGCCTGCCATCCCTGTAGCCCTGCAGCAGGACATATCGTCGCCAGAACTGCCTCCACGGTTGCAGCAGGTAGTTCTGAGGCTTTACCCTGATGCCGCGCCGGTACATGTCCGCCGCGGTCATCGAGGCGTACACGCGTTGCTTGACGATGAACTGCCGGAGTGTCTCGTAATTGTAGTGTACCAGGACGTTAGACAGGTACCCCGCTTCGCCATCCAGGTCCACCAGTTCGTGGACGGTACGCTCTTCCTGGTAGCGGGCTCTGCTTCTGCGTAGCAGCCGCAACTGGTAGTCCGGGCTCCAACCAGCATGTCGGATCCACTGGCCAAAGAGGATGTTCTTGCGAGGAATCCAGTATCCAGCGGCATCGCTATTCGCCGTCATCCTCTGGACCTCCAGGGCAAGTTCCGGGGTTACCACCTCGTCCGCGTCCACGAACAGGACCCAGTCCGACCGCGCGGCATCCAGGGCGGCGTTACGCTGGCGAGCGTAGTCAAGAAAAGGCCTCACTTCGACGGCGGCGCCACACGATTCAGCGATCGACGCAGTGGCGTCGACGGTACGATCATCCATCACCACCAGCATAGTGTCGGCCCACTTGAGGCTCCGCAGGCAGCGCTCGATGTTCTTCTCTTCGTCTCGGGCTATTACTGCGCCGCAGACGGTCGGCATCTCACATGCTCCAGATGGCGCGATACGCACGCATCCGTTGCTCCAACTCCGCGCTGGTAATGCTTCCGCGGATGGCATCCAATCTGGCAGCCGCGATGGACCTGGCGAGGCCTGCCCGAAGGATTAGCCTGTGGGTGCGGATGAAGCCCTTTGGATAGTGCTTGTTGTACAGCAGGTATCGGCTACGCCACAGTTCCACCATCATCTCTTCACGGAACTGCTGGGTGCTCTGCCCGGAGTGGTGGACTACCCTGGCTGAGGGGATCTGGTAGATCTCCCAGCCGAGCCTCCGCGCTCGTATCGACCAGTCCACCTCCTCGCAATACATGAAAAAGGACTCGTCCAGGAGGCCGATGTCTTCGAGCGCCTCGCGCCGAATCATGATTGCCGCCCCGAGTGGATGATCTATGGGGAACGGCCGGAGGTCGGGAGGGGTCTTGTAGCGGCCGTTGATCGCGGAATCGAGCAGGCGGTGATGAAGCGGGAAGAGATCCAGGAAGGTCATCAAGAGCGTGGGGAATCGAAAAGCTGCGTGCTGAGGCCTGCCATCTGGGTATGCCAGGGAGGGGCCGACGGCAGCCACTTTGGGGTGAGCGTCCAGGAACTTCGCCATCTGCACCAGGGCATCCCCGACCACTTCCGTGTCGGGGTTCAGAAGAAGCAGCATCCGCCCTCGGCTCCCGCCCAGCCCCGCGTTGCTGGCGCGAGCAAAACCCACATTGCTCCCTGTCCTCACCAGTTCTACCTGGGAAAAGTCAGACGCCACCATCTCAGCGCTTCCATCAGTTGAGGCATTGTCCACGACGATTACCTGGATGGAGATGACTGAGGACTGAGGACTGAGGACTGAGGGACGAGTGGTTCCAAAGGTGTGGTGTGGATTTCCGACGATGGAAAGCAGGCACCGCCGGAGCAGCTCCCGAGTGTTGTAGGAAACCACCACTATGGACAGAAGGGTTGGCTGCATCAGTAGCTGATGTTTATGACGGTCTGGCCGACCTGGTCGTCCCAGTACCTGATCTGCTCTTGAACAAGTCCGGCGTAAAGCCAGATCTGGGGATACTTCTCGTTGATTCGTATGTAACCTACGACCGTTACTTCCTCGCCGGGTTGTAGATCATGTCCGAATCCCCATCTATAGGGGTATTTCGATCCCGCGGCGCCAGGTGCCCCTGCCCAGTCGACGCCGACACGCCAATATCCCTGCTTATCCCTGTACGCTCCGTTGTCGATGGTGCTGAATCCTTCCTGACTGTTGTAGACGTAGCCGGGATTCGGGCCCTCAGTCTTGAGGACCGTATTACCCGTGTTCTTCACGCGGATGGTCACCTTCACCAGGCCGCCATACGTCACCGCGTTCGGCTCGAAGTTGACCGAAAGAATGTGCGCGTCGGGCATGCTCGTAGAGTCCATCTTCAAGGGCTTCTCAGCCAGGCTTACGTTGCCGGCGGCGTCCTTGGCTTCGACGATGAAGCTGTAGTTTCCGCTGGGCAATAATTCGTTGCCAATCTGGCCGTCCCAGGTTGTGGAATGCTCTCCCGGCTGCTCCTTTGGATCGCTCTCCAGGACGTATCTCTTGCTGGAATCGGACACAAGGTAGATGGTCAAAGCGGCCGGCTTCACGGTTCGGAACGTTGCGCGCAGGGTGTCGTCTATACCTTCACCCTTAGGAGCGTACGTGTCTGGGTAAAGGGTCAAGTTCTCGACGGAAGGAGCGGTAGTGTCCGGATTCTGCACCTGTACCTGCGCGGACGCTTCGTCGGTACTCGTCGCGCTGTGCGCCTCCAGCGTCAACTTGTAGCTGCCCGCGGGGAGAACGCGGCGCTCGTCCGTACCAGGATTGGGCTCGTACGCGCCATTGAAAGTTAATGTATACTCGCCGGCGACTGGCCGTGAGTCGTCCTTTCGGAGGTAGTACTTTTCGCCGGATGATCCGACTAGATAGGCGCTGATGGAGGCAGGGGCGGACAGTGTATAGGAAGCGCTGATGGGTAGGTTGCCCTCGGCTCCCGAAGGCGTTACTACCGTCGAGGAGAGGTGGAAACTCGCTATCAGGCGACCGCTAGAAGCGCTACAGCCGGCTGAA
>JAJYKO010000139.1:0-2911 GCA_021788565.1 Chloroflexota bacterium | reverse complement strand
AGGCCAATAGCGATGGCGGCGGCGATAGGTGAGACTCTGGACAAGGAAAGGTGCCTCCAACTCGGGCAGCAGTAGGCCCGAAAGGGATTAGATCGACCGGCATGGTAGCAGAGGGCCGACGGGCGGTCAAGGAAGGGCGAGTGCCCGAGGGTCCCTTTGTCGTGTGTCGCGTGCGGGGACAGCAAGCCCCATTGGAGGACACTCTGTGATTGACAGAGAACAAAGGAGAGGTACGTATGACTGAAGGCTCACGGCGGCGCCTGTCCGCCAAGCGAGCGCTCTTTGATCAATTGGTGGCCGATGGTGTCACGGCCATTTTTGGCAATCCGGGAACCACGGAGCAGGGGTTCATGGATCTGCTCTCGGACTATCCCTCGATCACCTATTACCTTGCCCTGCACGAGGGGGTAGCCGTCGGCATGGCCGATGCGTACGCCCGCGCAACGGGACGGCCTTCTTTCGTGGAAGTTCACATAGCTCCTGGCCTCGGCAATTCCATGGGAATGCTCTACAACGCCTGGGCTGGAGGCTCGCCCGTAGTGATCTACGCGGGACAGTCGCCGGCGACGGCACTGTTTCAGCAGCCGTACCTCTCGGCGGATATGGTTTCCATGGCGCGTCCGCTAACCAAGTGGGCTGCCGAGATCACCCACGCGGCGGACGTTCCTCAGGCTCTCAGGCGGGCGTTCAAGGTCGCCGCCACGCCGCCACAGGGCCCGGTCTTTCTCTCGCTTCCCATAGATGTGCTGGATTCCGATGCCGATATGTTGATAGAGCCGACCAGCTACGTGAGGCAGGGGGTGCGGCCTCCTCAGGACGCGATCGAGGAGGCCGCCGAATGGCTGACCTCGGCCAGCGCTCCGGCGCTGGCCATCGGTGACAACGTGGCAGTATCCGGAGGTCAGGCAGAGGTAGTGGAAGTGGCGGAACTGCTGGGTATGCCCATCTTCAATGGCTTCAGCAACGGTGTGAATGCACCAGCGGGACATCCCTTGTATCAGCCGCGCAGCATCCCAGTGACCTCCGGCTCCGTTCGAAGTGCCCTGGAGCCCTATGACGTCCTGCTGGCGGTCGGCACTTCTCTCTTCCCCAGTATCTTCCCCGACTCGATGGGCCCTATACCTGATGGGATGAGGGTGGTGCACGTGGATTACAACGCCTGGGAGTTGGGCAAGAACCACGCCGGCGACCTGCTGATACACGCCGACCCCCGGGAAACGCTGAGTGCGCTGAGAGACGAACTGTTGAGGAAGTCGAATGTCTCTACCAGACAGACATGGGCGGCGAGACGGGCGGCGGTGGAGGCGAGGCTGGAGGACAGGCGCGAGGCGTTGAGGCGTGAGCACAGGCGAAAGTGGGATTCGGTGCCGATCTCGCCCCCCAGGCTCATGGCAGAGGTGTCGGAGGCGATTCCGAAGAACGCTGTGATCTTCGACGAGACGATAACGAGTGGCAGCAGCCTGGAGATGTATCTGAAACCCAGCGAATCGTGGCGCCGATACCGCACCCGAGGCGGTGCGATAGGGGGCGGCATGCCGGGGACGCTTGGCGTACAGGCGGCCTTTCCCGACAGACCCGTGGTGGGATTGGTATCCGATGGGGCCTCGATGTACACCATCACGGCCCTCTGGACGGCGGCACATCACCGATTACCGGTAACCTACGTCGTCTGTAACAACCACAGCTATCGCATCTTGAAGCAGAACCTCATCGAGTACCGGCAGCCTGATGATGCGGCGAGGCCCTTCGTGGAGCTGGACCTGAGCGGTCCTGAACTGCGCTTCGATCGCATCGCCGAGTCCCTGGGGGTGCATGGGGAGCGCATCGAGCGGCCGGAGGAGATAGGCCCGGCGTTGCGGCGCGCCCTGGCGAGCGGCGGGCCGTCGCTGCTCGACGTAATACTCGACGGAACACCGTAGCGGATGGTGGGGCAGTGGTGCAATCGCTGCGGCCGCGCCCGAAACGTGGGGGCGGGTTTCAAACCCGCCCCCATGGCAAACCACCTTACTTGGCTTCGGCCATCTCCGCGAAGCTGACGCCCACGCTTGTGCCGAGCTTCGTCAGATCTGAGACCACCGCATCGCTCAGCGGCACGCCATTCTTGAGGCGGTCGGCCTCGGTCAAGAACTCCGGCTCTCCCGCGACCATGATCTTCTCGACGCCCTTGGCCAACGGTTGGGCCTTGACCTCCTGAATCATGGCGTCCATGTCCGCCTTGAACTCCGCCGCTGGTCGGAATGCGTCGATGCGGATGGCGCCAAGGAAATGGCCCACTCTCTGGGTCTTCGTGTTGTTGTTGTAGAGCTCCCCGATGTGGGGGCCGAAGGGGCCGCCGGCCAGGATTCCGCCAAGGATGTCGATTGCCATTGCCAGTCCGAATCCCTTGTGGCCACCCAGCGGAAGGACAGCCCCCTCCAGCGCGGCCTTGGCGTCGGTAGTGGGCAGGCCATCTTTGTCCACAGCCCAGGTGGGGGGTATCTGCTCACCCTTCTTCGAGGCGAGAATCACCGCGCCCCTGGCCACGACGCTGGTGGCCATGTCGAAGACGAAAGGCCGCTCCTTTCCCGCGGGGGCGGCAATGGAGATGGGGTTCGTGCCAAGGAAGCCCTTCCGGCCGCCCCATGGCGCCATCAAGGGGGGCGAATCCGTCATGGTCATCCCGATCATGTCATGTTCCAGCGCCATCATGGAGTAGTAAGCCGCGGTCCCATAGTGATTGGAGTTGCGCACGGCCACGAAGGCCGTACCCGCGGACTTCGCCTTGGCTATGGCAAGCTGCATCGCTTTGGTGCCTACCACCTGCCCCATGCCGTTCTGCCCGTCGTAGACGGCGCTGCTGAGTCCCTCCGAAACGACCGTGCCAGTAGCCTTACCGTCCATCAGACCGAGTTGAAGCCTCTCGACGTAAGAT
>JAJYKO010000138.1 GCA_021788565.1 Chloroflexota bacterium | reverse complement strand
GTCGACATAGTGCCGGAGCAGCAGCAGCGGCAGAAGCAGATCATCGAGTTCACCTCGGGGAACCCCAGCTTCGACGTCACGGACGAATCGTGGCACGTGACGAAGGGCCTCTTCGGCAAGGGCAAGTGGCTTCTGGATCTGAGGGACATGATCAAGGATCCCAACATGACCAGTCCCGACTTCGACTTCGCCGACTTCACCAAGGGTGCCGTCAACTACGCGACACAGCCGGACGGCAGCCTGGATACGATTCCCCTCGCCGTGGACCAGTGGATCCTGTACTGGAACAAGGAGCTCTTCGCGAAGAAGAACCTCAAGGCTCCTACTACGCTCGATGAAATGGTGGCGGCCGCCAAGGAGCTAAACGACCCCGCAAACCGGATCTCGGGTTTCGCCGCGCGCGGGTTGAAGAACGCCAACACCCCGGTGTGGACCGCCTTCCTGCAGGGCTGGGACGTCGACTCGATAGACAGCAAGAACGTTATGCACACCAATGGCCCTGAGGCCGTCTCCGCGGCCCAGATCTATCAGACGCTCCTTTCCAAGTACGCTCCGGCAGGAGTCAACGGGTTCAACTGGATGGAGTGTCAGGCCAGCTTCCAACAGGGCGCTACGGCGATGTGGTTCGATGGTATCGGTTTCACGGCCCCGGTGGAGGATCCAGCCAAGTCGCGGGTGGTGGGCAAAGTCGGATATGCCCTCCAACCGGCGGGCCCTAAAGCTCATTATTCCGCGATGTTCGGCAACGGCATCGGCATCACCGCGAAGAGCAAGAACGTGGGCCCCGCTTGGTACTTCTGCCAGTGGTACACACAGAAGAAATTCAACGTGGCGATGCTTCAGACCGGTGCCGGCTCTCCGGTGCGCACGTCTACTTACCAGGATCCCCAGGCAACGCAGAACCTGAAGGTGCCGCAGGAGTGGGTAACGACGCTGCTCGAGTCCCAGAAGATCGGCAGACCCGGGCTCCCGGCCATCATCCCGGTCACCGAATTCCGAGACACCTTTGGGATCGCCCTTACCAATATGATCAGCGGAGCCGATCCCAAGAGCGAACTGGACAAGGCGACCGAGCAGTTCAAGCCTGTTCTGGAGAAGAGCCTGACCAGCTAGAGCGAAGCCATGAGAAACCCACGGGGTCCGGCTAGACCCCGTGGGTTTCACCTTCGTGGCGGAATGAGGATCGTCAACATTGAGTGGCTATTCACTTGGTGCCAAACCGACGCCCAAGCCTAAGAAGCATACAGGGGCCTTTCACCGACGCCGCACCTACTATCGCTTCATCTACCCATCAATATTACTTATGGCGGTGGTGATCATCTTCCCCTGGATCTTCAGCGTGTTCATGAGTCTCAACGACTGGGGCGTCGCCTCGCCACCCGTTTTCGTGGGGCTTCAGAACTACGTGGATTTGCTGCACGACGATCGATTTCTCACGGCGACCTGGCGTACCTTCTACTATACCTTCCTGAGCGTGCTCCTGCCCGTGATCCTCGGCACCATCTCGGCCGCGCTGTTCCATCAGCGGTTCCCGCTGCGCGGGTTCCTCCGTGGTGTCTTCATCATGCCAATGATGGCCACCCCGGTGGCTATCGCGTTGATCTGGGCCATGATCTTTCACCCGCAGCTCGGCGTGCTGAACTATCTGCTGTCGCTGGTACACCTGCCGCCGTCGCTCTGGATCTACGCGCCGGACACGGTTATCCCTTCGCTGGCGCTGATCGAAGCGTGGGAATGGACGCCGCTTGTGATGCTGATAGTCTTGGGCGGCCTGGCCGCGCTCCCGACTGATCCATATGAATCGGGCATCATCGACGGAGCAAGCTGGTTTCAGCTCTTTCGTCACATCACGCTGCCTCTGATCATGCCGTTCGTCATGGTGGCTGCGATGCTTCGAACCATCGACGCCCTCAAGGCATTCGACATCATCTACGCCAGCACCCAGGGGGGGCCGGGCACGGCTTCGGAGACGATCAACATCTTCCTCTACCTGGAGGCGTTCGCGTACTACAAAGTCGGCTACGCCTCGGCGGTGGTGATCGTCTTTTTCGTGATCATCGTCATCGCTTCGCTATTGATGCTGTATCTCAGGCAGAAAACACTGTGGACATGACAACGACTAGAGCCCGGCCGAGGGCCCGAACAATCCCGATGCTGAGGAGGATACTGGGGCGGGCCGGCTTCGCCTTCTTCTTGTTCGTCGTGCTCGCACCCACCATCTTCGTCTTTCTGTGGTGGCTTTCCCTCTCGCTGAAGCCCGACATCGACAACACTGCGTATCCTCCCATATTCATCCCGCAGCACCCCACGCTGGACAATTTCTATCACGTCTTCACCGACAATCCCTTCGGGTTGTATACCTACAACAGCCTGGTAGTCGCCACTGCCTCTACCTTCCTCTCGCTGCTGTTTGGCGTGCCCGCGGGCTACGGCATTGCCAAGGCCAAGGCCAATGGCTGGGCGGTGCTGGTGTTGACCTCGAGGATGATACCAGGCCTTAGCTTTCTCATCCCCTGGTTCATGTTGTTCCGCTTCGTGGGGCTCAACAATACGCTTTGGGCTTTGATCATCACCCACCTCGTCATCGGTCTGCCCATAACCATCTGGGTGATGATCGGTTTCTTCGAGGGTTTGCATCCGGAACTGGAGGAAGCCGCCCTGGTCGACGGGTGCGATATCTGGGGTGCCTTCCGCTATGTCGCCATGCCTCTGTCGCGTCCGGGCATGGTGGTGGCGGCGATCCTTTCGTTCATCTTCTCCTGGAACAACTTCATTTTCGCGGTGATCCTGGCCGGCCAGGACACGAGAACCCTGCCGGTGGCCATATTCAGCATGCTGAACTTCAATCAATTCACCTGGGGCAATCTGGCCGCCGCGGCCCTGGTCGTGACGTTCCCTGTGCTGGTGATCACCATAGTGGCCCAGCGACAGATTATCACCGGCATGACCAGCGGTAGTATCAAGGGATAGTGAACCCCTGTTGATCGGCAGTGCAGCCGATCAATCAGTCACGAAGGAGGGACGACTTCTTGAGTACTCGACTCTCGGGCATCATTCCGCCCATGCTCACGCCGATTGACGAGGACGAACTGCTAGACCGGCCCGCGGTCCACCGGCTGGTGGAGCACATCCTCGCGGGCGGCGCCAACGGTCTCTTCCTACTCGGCTCCATGGGAGAGGGGCCCAACCTGAAGCTCTCGGTTCGGCAGACGCTCGTCGAAACCGCGGTGGAGGCCGTCGCCGGTCGGGTCCCTGTCATCGCCGGCGTGCTCAGATCCAGCACATCCGACGTGATAGACGAGATCCGTGCTCTGTCCGGGCGCGGTCTGGACTGCTATGTCGTGACCACGCCGTACTACTACAGCGAATTCGATGATGAACGCCTCTACGATCACTTCCGGCGAGCAGTCGAAGCCGCCGACCTGCCCGTGCTGCTGTACAGTATCCCCTCGGCCACCAGGGTGGCCGTCTCAGCCGAGTTGGTTCTGCGGCTGGCCGAACTGCCCGGGGTGGCAGGCATGAAGGACAGCTCGGGTAACTGGGACACCGTTCGGACGATTCTCCAGAACCGCCCTGACCCGGAGTTCACCCTGCTCCAAGGCTGGACACCTATGGCAGTCGTGAGCCTGCTGGCTGGCGCGGATGGGCTGGTCCCGGGCGAAGCGAACATCTACCCGCGACTTCTATCCGATCTGGTGGCGGCCGTCAAGCGCGGAGACTTGAGCACCGCATTCGACTGCGAGGCTCGGGTGTCCAAGTATATGCCGGTGCACGGCTGGAAAAGCATTCACGCCCTCAAGGTTCTCGGGAGGGCCATAGGATTGATGGAAGACCATGTGACCTCACCACTACCATTTATGACTGTGGAAGAGACCCGAACAGCCCTGGCCGCCGGAGAAGCAGCGGGGCTCCCAATCCGACGCGAAAAGGTTGAATAAGCCTCATCATCAGGTCCTTTGGAGGCTACGATGGCACGTATCGGCCTACTTACCTTCTCCGACGGTCGGGATTTCATGCATCAGAGGGTGGCGGAGTTCTGCCAGGGGGTTGAGGCGGAGATCGCAAGCACGCTGGCGGCCGCCGGTCACGAGGTGGTGAGGGCCAGGGAGACGGTGTGGACCAACGACCTAGCCACTTCCGAGGCCAGACGGATGGCGGATGTCAGGCCCGACCTGACCGTCTTCAACATCCCCGTCTGGGCCTTCCCTCACTTCTCGATGATAGCCGCCAGGGCCACTCCGGGGCCACTGATGCTCTTCTCCAACATCAACCCCGAATACCCGGGCATGGTGGGAATGCTGGCTGCCGGTGGCGCCCTGGACCAGATTGGCCGAGTTCACGGCCGGGCGTGGGGCAGCATTTCGGAGCCGGCCGTGCTGGCTAAGGTCGAGAGGTACGCTCGCGCCGCCGCGGCCGTGCGCTCTCTTCAGGGGAGCACCTTTGGACGCATCGGTGGTCGCTCCATGGGGATGTACACCGCCGTAGCGAGTCCCCAGCAATGGATGGAGAAGTTCGGGATCGACGTGGAGGAGATCGACCAGCTGGAGCTGGTGCATCGCTCCGAGAAGATCCCATCCAGCCGGGCCAGGCAGGCCCGAGAGTGGCTGGAGAAGCGCGTGGCCCATGTCCATTACGACGGCGCGCGGTTCACCCCTGAGCTGCTGGAGCGGCAGATCCGCTCCTATTACGCCATGCACGAGCTGATCGAGGAATGGCACCTGGACTTCTCGGGCATCAAGGGCCAGCCCGAGCTGACCAACCACTTCTGCACCATGGATCTTACCGAGGCGTTTCTGAACGATCCCTACGATTGGGACGGCCCCAAGGAGCCCCACGTCTGCGCCACCGAGGCCGACATGGACGGCGCCCTCACTATGCAGATCCTGAGTAGGCTCTCCGGTACGCCGGCCTTCTTCGCCGACGTGCGGCACTACCACGCCGATCGGGAGATCTGGGATCTGTGCAACTCGGGCGAGCACGCCACCTGGTTTGCCGCGCGCAGCGACGAACCGGAGGAGAACCTCCGCCACGTTCACCTGTTCCCCGCCGATTTCTACTTCCCGGCGGGGGGTGCCTCCGTCCAGCACCTGGCGGCGCCCGGCGACTTCACCTTCGCGCGGCTCACCCGCGAGGACGGGCGCTACCGGATGCAGGTGGTCAGGGGCAGCTTCGAGCAGTACGACGCGGAGACCAACGAGTCCCTCATGAGACAGTCCACCTACGTCTGGCCGCATGCCTTCGCTCGATTGCAGGCGTCCCCCACGGAGTTCCTCTCCCGCTACGGCTCGAACCACATCCACGCGGTGCCCGGCGACCACGTGGCCGAGCTAAGGGCCGTCTGCGAGATGCTCGACATCCGCTACGACGGCCTCGGGACGGCAGCATGACGGAGCTGCTGCTCGGGGTAGATATTGGGACCTCCAGCTCCAAAGGCGTGCTCGCCAGGCCGGACGGCGAGATGGTGGCCATCGCCGAGCGACCCCATCAGCTCTCCCTGCCCAGACCGGGCTGGGCCGAGCACGACGCCGAGAGCGTCTGGTGGGCCGACTTCCAGTCCATCTGCCTCGAGCTGGTGGAAAAGGCGGATGACCCGGTGTCGGCGGTGTGCGTCTCGGGGATCGGCCCCTGCCTGCTTCCGGCTGGCGATGCCGGCAACCCCTTGAGGCCGGCCATCCTATACGGCATCGACACCCGAGCCGCGCGAGAGATCGAGGAGCTCACCGAGCGTTACGGTGAGGGCGAGATCCTCAGGAGGGGAGGATCGCTGCTTTCGTCCCAGGCGGTTGGACCGAAGCTCGCCTGGCTCCGGCGAAACGAGCCGGGCGTGTGGGCCAGGACCCGCCGCTTCTTCATGGCGAGCTCCTTCATAGTTCATCGCCTTACCGGCGAGTACGTGCTGGACCACCACTCCGCCAGCCAGTGCGACCCGCTGTACGACCTGGCCGGGAACCGCTGGATCGACGAATGGGCTAAGGAGATCGCCCCGGGATTGCCCCTGCCCAGGCTACTGTGGCCGGCCGAGGTGGCGGGCAACGTGACGGCGGAAGCGGCGAGGCTAACCGGGTTGCGGGCGGGGACCCCCGTGGCTGCCGGCACCATCGATGCCTGGTCCGAGGCTGTGAGCGCGGGGGTGCGCGAGCCCGGCGACCTCTTGCTGATGTACGGCACCACCATGTTCCTGGTCCAGGTGCTCAGGGAGCCCAGGGCTCATGACAAGCTGTGGGGAACCTCGGGCGTCTTCCCAGGCACCCACAACCTCGCGGCCGGTATGTCCACTTCCGGCGCCCTCACCGGCTGGCTCCGCCAGATCGCCGGGGGCGTGCCGTTTGCCGCCCTTCTCGAAGAGGCCGCCGCGGTGCCATCCGGTTCCGACGGCCTCGTGGTGCTGCCCTACTTCGAGGGGGAGAGAACTCCCATCTACGACCCGTGGGCCCGGGGCTTGATCTGCGGCCTCACCCTCAGTCACGGCCGTGGCCACCTCTACCGGTCCCTGCTGGAAGCCACCGCCTACGGGGTGCGCCACATCCTGGAGGTGATGGTGGAGGCGGGCGGGCAAGAACCCCGGCTGGTGGCGGTAGGTGGAGGTACCAGGGGCGGGCTGTGGACCCAGATAGTCTCTGACGTTACCGGCCGTCCGCAGGTGTTGCCTAGACAGACCATCGGTGCGGCATATGGAGACGCCCTGCTGGCAGCTATTGCCGTGGGGTTGGCGGACGAGGCCGCCGACTGGAATCCACCCGCGGAGGTGGTCCAGCCCAACCCCGAGGTGCGGGATCTCTACGACTCGCTATACGCCATCTACAGGGATCTGTATCCCGCGACCAGCGGCCAGATGCACGCCCTCGCCGCCCTGCAGTCCCTGGGCAGGTCGCAAACGTAGTTTTATCCCTCGGGGAGAAAGTGCTACACTAGCCCCCGGCCAGAAGCAAGAAGCAAGAAGTGTGATCTCGCTTCTGGCTGTTCGCTACTCGCCTCGCCGCTCCGGACCGCGAAGGAGCGCCGGCCGCAAGTCAGGAGGCTTCTTCTTGGCCGAGATCGAGATCGGCATTCTCACGCGTGGCAAGCCCACCCTCGCGATGACCCTGTCGAGCTTGCTGTTGCAGCAGGTGCACGACATTCGTATCTACATAGTCGACACGTCGGACACGCCGGTTATCAACAGGGACGACGTCGCTTTCGCCCTGCGCCTTGCCTTCGACCGGCACATCACCTGCAACTACGAGTATTTGCGGGAGAAGGAGCGCGCCTTCAGCACAGGACGGCTTCGGATCCTGGAGGCGCTAAAGGGGCCAAACCTCTGTTTCATGGACGACGATATCGTGATGCCGCCGACGTCCCTCGCGGGATTGTTGAGCGCCATACAGGCTACCCCGACGTACGGGTTTGTCGCGCCCTTCTGCCAGCACTCCCCGTTCCCGCCGGGGTACGTATCGAACGTCCCGCTGTTCACGCCCGGCTCCATCTTCCGCCAGGACGAAGTGATTCGCGATATCCTGCTCGACTACTATCGACGGTCCACCGACGTGCTGGATCGAAAGCGCTCTGCTGAGAAGATGTGGGAACCGGTTTTCCTCTCCAGGCTGTTCCCCGCCCTGAACCGTCCATGCATGATCCAGGAGGATAACGTGGTCTACCACCTGGATTACAACGAGGCCAGGAATTGGGACGCATTTCAGGAGCAGGTGGTGGCGAGGAGCGAGGACAGGGCGCGCGAACTAGCGAAGCGAGCGATCAGCAGTCAGCCCTCAGCCATCAGCAAGCAGTGAGAATTGCGGTGAGAGACTCCAGCCATCGCTTGTCGCCACCCGCTTTTCGCCGATAGCCGATAGCTGTCAGCTCGCTTCACGCCGACCCCACGCCCGCCTCGATCTCCGGTTCCTGCTCTTTAGCTCTGGACTGGTTGGCGACCTCGGCCTTGTCGTAGAAGAGCCGCATGAGCGCCTGTGCCAGCTTCTTCGGATCGTGTCGAAGCGGGTTCTTCGGGTCAACCACGTCGGCCTGCACCAATTCCGTGCCCGCGAGCTTCAGATCCTCCACGGTCGGAGCCACCTGATTCACGTGCCAGTGAGCCGGCAGGACCGCGCCCACCTTGTCGTTGGCCAGCACAAAGTGGAACGGGTTCTCGGACAGGTGACGAAGCAGTGCCGCGACGTGGTCCTTCACCGTGAAGTTATCCGTCTCCCCTCGCTGGGTTGCCACGTTGCAAACGTACACCTTCAGCGCGTTCGAGGCTACCAGGGCTGACGCCAGGTCGCGCACGAGGAGATTCGGGAGGATGCTGGTGTAGAGGCTTCCGGGTCCCACCACGATGTAGTCAGCATCCAGGATCGCCCTTATCGCTTCCGGGTAGGCCATCGGATACTCCGGCTGCAGGTATACCCGCTTGATCGCCTTGTTGGACAGGCTTATCTGGCTCTCGCCGGCCACGTGGACCTCGTCCGCCAGTTCGGCGCAGAGCGTCACGTTCTCTATGGTAGAGGGAAGGATCTGTCCTCGAACCGCCAGGACCCGGCCCGATTCCCTTATAGCCTGCTCGAAGCTGCCGGTGACACCACTCATCGCGACGATGAACAGGTTGCCGAAGGAGTGACCATCGAGCCCAGAGCCCTCGCTGAAGCGGTACTGAAACAGCTTGGTCATGAGGGGCTCTGCGTCCGCCAGGGCGGCTATGCAGTTTCGAAAGTCGCCGGGTGGGAGCACCCCAAGCTCACGCCTGAGCCGCCCGGAACTGCCGCCGTCGTCGGCCACCGTCACTATGGCTGTCACGTTGGTGGTGTACTCCTTGATGCCCCTGAGCAGGGTGGACAGCCCCGTTCCACCCCCGATGACTACGATCTTGGGCCCCCGCTTGCGCTGGCGATGGTTGTAGACGATGTCCACCAGATTGTTGTGGCCGTCGGGCATCACGGCCGAGAGCAGCGATTCGTTGAGCCTCCAGAAGGCGACCAGCGTCAGAGCAGCCCCGACGAGCATGAAGATGACACCTCGGATGGGCCGATCGATGAACTGGAGGGTAAGGTCGCCGACGAAGTCGGGGAACGGCTGAGTGCGGTAGACCTGCACAAGCATGTAGCCGAAACCGAGGCTAAGCGACACGAGCCCGACCGTCATCATCAGCAGCCAGCGCTTTATCCTCATTCCAGGATAGAGCCACTTCAAGATGCTCAACTCTCTTTACCTTTCCAGGCGGCGCCGCCACCCGCCGATGGAGATGTGGTATCAGCCGCGAGAGACTCAGGGGTGATCGCTAGGGTACGAACCTGGACAGAACGAAACTCACGATGCTCACCACCAGCGCTGCCAAGAAAGCACCGACGAAACCTGTCACGTGGACACTCGAGGAAAGCGCGGCCGCCACCCAGAACACGATCGCGTTGACGACCAGGGTGAAGAGCCCTAGCGTCAGGATGTTGAGCGGCAGGGTGAGTAGCAGCAGGATCGGCCTGACCAGTGCGTTCAGAATGCCCAGGACAAGCGCGAACACCAGGACCGAGCGGAGATCCTGATTCTGGATCACAAGCCAGCCCGGAAGCACGTTGGCTGCCACGACTACAGCGATGGCGGTAATGACTAGACGTACTAACGCTCCCAGCATCTTAACTCCGGCAAGCGGACGCAAAAGCAAGATGTATTCCGATGAACTGCGT
>JAJYKO010000137.1 GCA_021788565.1 Chloroflexota bacterium | reverse complement strand
CTCGGGCCTTACCCCCAGTTTCATCCGCTTGCCATTATAGGGGGCGGCTCGCTGGGCTAAGTCCCCCGACAACGTGACCCCGAATCCCTCGCTCTTCAGCTGGGCCTGACCATCCTGGGCCACCACTCCCACGTCGAAGAAGTTCATAGCGGGTGACCCAATGAAGCCAGCCACGAACATGTTGGCTGGGTGCTCGTAGATGTTCTGAGGGCTATCTAGCTGCTGCAACACCCCATCCCTCATCACAGCTATACGTGTGCCCATCGTCATGGCCTCTACCTGATCGTGGGTCACGTAGATCGTCGTCGTCAGAAGCCGTTGATGCAGCTTGATCAGTTCCGCCCTAGTCTGCACCCGTAGCTTCGCATCCAGGTTGGAGAGGGGCTCGTCCATCAGGAACACAGATGGATCCCTCACGATCGCCCTGCCCAGGGCCACGCGCTGCCTCTGCCCACCTGATAGCTGCTTCGGCTTCCTGTCAAGGAGCATCTCTATCCCCAGGATGCCCGCCGCCTCCTTGACCCGCTGGGCGATGTCGGCCTGTGGGATCTTGCGCATCTGGAGGCCGAAGGCCATGTTGTCGTAGACGTTCATGTGGGGGTATAGGGCGTAGGACTGGAACACCATGGCGATGTCCCTATCCTTGGGGGAGACGTCGTTGACCACCCTGTCCCCTATGGAGATGGTGCCCGAGGAGATCTCCTCCAGGCCCGCGATCATCCTAAGGCCCGTGGTCTTGCCACATCCACTAGGACCCACCAGGACCAGGAACTCCTTGTCGCGTATCGAGATGGAGAGGTCGTTCACGGCAGTGACGTTCCCGAACTGCTTGGTGACGTGATCCAATACTACTTGTGCCATTCTTACCTTCCATTTCTCGGGGTCCAGTTCCTCCGTTCATTTCGGAGGAACTGGACCCCGAGAGATCACTTCCGGAAGCCCTACACCAGTTTTCCCTAAGCACGATCCCCCAGGGCTGCCTTTGCGCTGCCGATATCCACGCCCTGCGCTGCCAGGACCCGCTGGAGCTGGCCCACGTCGAGGCCTCTCAAGGTGCTGCCCAACCGGCAGGAAAGGGCAGCCGCCGTTCCGGCGACCTGGCCCGTGGTCATGCAAGCGTACTGGCCACGGGTCCACATGTCGGCCTGGTGGTTCTGCGAAATGGTCCTGCCGCCGACGATAATTCCCTCCGCGCCGTTCGGGACGAACACCCCGTACGGGATCTCGTACGAGGCAAGGGTGGTGGTCAGTGTCCGATAGACCAGGTTGTTCGGGCCGCCCTCTCCCCCGTCGGGGCTGTGCCAATCTCGGCCGGCAGCATGGTGACGCCAGATACGAGCGACCCCGTCGGGGTAAGTGCGCCCGGCAAGGATGTCCTCCTCGGTCAGAACATGCATGCCACGGATCCGCCGGGTCTCACGTACGCCGATGTTCTCCGCTGTATCGACCACGTAGCAGTTCTCGCAGCCCGGGATGTGGTGCTTGATGAACTGGAACAGCAGCCGATTCTGGTGCCTGGCCTCGAAGTCGGCATGGGTCACTTCCCAGGCGTTAGTGGCATCGACCCCGTAGACACGGCTGTTGTTCACGGTGACTACGCCCCGGTCGACCTGCACCCCTTCGAAACGGATATAGTTGATGTCGCCGTCCAGCTCGCCGCGGGCGCGTGCCTCGCTCACGAGATCGAAGTAGCCGGAAATGCGGACCAGCCCGGCGTCCGCATCGAGGATATGGAAGTTGGGGTCTCGCGTGAACTGGTCAGGATGCTGCCGGCAATAATCGACTGCGCGCCGAACGTCCACACCGCCGAGACGGAAGAGCACCGTTACTGGGCGCATCCTTCCGTCGGCCTCTCGTCCCTTGACCACGCTTGCGCCGGCCCTGGCCGCCACGTCAGCATCCCCGGTGGCATCGACCACCGTCTTGGCGAGGACCGCCTGGAGCCCCGACTTGTTATCGATTAGCACCCCCCGCACCGCTCCGTCTATGACCAGCGGCTCGACGACCGAGGTGTACGTCAGAACTCGAGCCCCCGCCTGCAGGAGGAGCTCCAGCTCAAGTTCCTTCAGCGCTTCCACGTCGAATGGTATGGTTGGCCCCGCTACCGCGTCCCCGTTCTCTATCATCCGCAGGGTAACCTCCCGGACTATGCCGGTCATCCGGTCCGGGGGCACGTTCCAGGTGTTCATTATGACGACGGTGGATGCTCCACCCAAAACCGCGTTCCGCTCGATCAGCAAGGTTGATGTCCCCTGACGAGATGCTGCCAGGGCGGCACCGAACCCCGCGGGCCCTCCCCCCGCTACCAGAACATCCACGCTGGCAGCAACTGGTATCTCCCGCTGCGGCAGCGTTACCGTGGTTCGCGCATCGTTGACGAAGGCATGGTCTGTCATTACTTAACCTCGAAGATGTCGTTATTCCCCATAGATTCGTCAATTTGTGGTCTGGCCGGTTGCCGGCTTCTCGCAAACAGATCAGGCTTTGGAGGCCCCGCTGGTGAGCCCCTGGATGAAGCGCCGCTGAAGGGCGACGAAGACTGCGATGACCGGGACGATGGCGACCGTGATCGCTGCCGTCAACTGCCCCCACTGCACGCCAAAGGCGGAGACGTAGAAGTAGAGGCCCACCGGGAGAACCCGCATGTCATCTGAGGTCGTCAGCGCCAGGGCGATGATGAACTCGTTCCAGACGTACACGAACACCAGGATCGCGGCGGCCGCCAGGCCCGGCTGGGCCAGCGGCAGAATTACCCGAACAAAGGCCCCTAGGGGGGTACAGCCGTCGGTTTGAGCCGCTTCCTCCAAGTCTCGAGGGATGCTTTCGAAGAACCCGCGCATGAGCCAGAGGATCGCCGGGGACTGCCAAGCGGTGAAAACCAGGATCAAGACCAGGTAGGTGTTTATGATACCGACCGCGCTGGCGATCATATAGAGCGGCACCAGGATGACGACGCCCGGGACCATAACCGTGGACAGAATCCCCAGAAGTATGGGGTTCTTGCCTGGGAAACTGAAGCGCGCGGCCGCGTAGCCGCCGAGGGCGGCCACCGCGACCGTAAACAGAACGGTCAGTACCGAGATGATCACGCTGTTGAGGAAGTAGCGAGGAAGGCCCGAACTCATGACCAGCGCGTAGTTGTCCAGGGTGGCCGGCTGCGGCACCCACTGGGGAGGAAACGCCATGGCGTTGCTCGTCGTCTTCAGCGAGGTGGAGAAGCCCCACAGGATGGGGAAAAGCGCGAAGGCGCTGGCCACAACCAGGGCCACGTACACGGCCACGAACTCGACGTTCCTCCGCTGCGCCCGAGTCTTGAACATCGTCATCCTCCTAGTACAGAGACTCTCTGCGCAGAACTCGCAGGTAAATCAGCGTGAACACCAGATTGAAGAACAGCATGACGACGGCTATCGCGGAGGCGAACCCCATGTGATAGAAGGAAAAAGCCTCGTTGTATACCCGCAGGCTCATGACGTAGGTGGCGTTCAGCGGACCTCCACCCGTGAGTATTAGCGGCAGAGTAACCTGGTTGAAGTAGTTGATCCCTAGAAGGATGATAACCACTAGGATGTGGTTCTGGAGCAAAGGCAGCTTGACGCTCAGGAACTGCCGCCAATTTGAGGCTCCGTCGATGGAAGCCGCCTCTAGGAGGTCAGACGGGATCGTCTGAAGGCCCGCCAGGGTCAGAATCATCGCGTAGGGATAGGACTGCCATACATTGGCAACGACCATGGAGAACATGGCCCAAGTGGACTGTCCGAGAAAATCGATGTTTACCCCGAACGCCCGGCCAAGCAGGAAGTCAATCGGTCCGTACTGTGGGTTGTACAGCCAGTTCCAGAGAAGGCCCGTCGCGACCAGGGTTATCACCCAGGGCAGGATCAAGAGGGTGCGAAATAGGGTCCGAAACCGAAACTCCCGATTGAGTAGCGTGGCAAGACCCAGCCCCAGCGGGATTGCCAGCACCAGGGATGCCAGGATATATGTGACTGAGGCAATGACATTCTGCTGGCCTAGCGAGTCGGCCACGAACTTCAGATACTGCTCGATGCCAGCAAAGCCCACCACGTTCAGATAATCGGTGTTGAGAACGCTGAGGGCAAGGGCGTACGCAACCGGGATGAGCGTGACTAGCAGGACCAGCAGCAGCGCCGGTGCCAGGAACAGGTAGGCGAAGCGTGCCTGTGAGCTACCCCTCCGTCTCGGTGCCGCAAGCGAAGCCGGCGCTTCTCCCGCTCTGCTACCACTTGTCGTCGCCATCGTATTCATCTAGAGAGCACCTCTCTACAGGGTGACCGATCCCAGATCAACTTGCTGTGCGGCCAGGGCCCGCTGAAGATCACGAACTTCCAGAGATGCTGGAGACAGATGGCGAAGCGCCGCAAGGCCAGCTGCGGTACCGGCGGCCTGTCCGGTCACCATGCATGCGTACATCCCACGCGTAAAGCCGTCGGCTGCGTGATCTTGGGAGATCGCGCGGCCCCCGACCAGCAGTCCGTCCACCTCGCCTGGAAGCAGACAGCCGTACGGGACTTCGAAAGAGATCAGCGGCCTCTGCAGCTGACGGTGCAGGGGATCCTCCGGGCTACCCTCGATCGGATCCGGACTGTGCATCTCGACGCCCGGGGTGTGGAATCGCCAGAGGCGGGCAACTGTATCCGGATAGGTTCGACCGGCTGCGATATCCCCCTCCGTGAGCACGTGCTTCCCCCGGATGCGCCGTGTCTCCCTGACCCCTATGCTTGACGATGTCTCAACGACGTAACAGTTCTCGCAACCCGGGATCCGCCGCTTCACGAAGGCGAGCAGCTGCTGCATCTGCCGGCGGGCTTCCATCTCAGCTCGAGTTAGATCAAAAGCGTTAGTGCCGTCCACGTCGTAGACGCGAACTGTATTCAGGAAGGCCATCCCCCTGTCGACCTGAACCCCTTCGAACCTCAAGTAGTGAAGGCTGGGATCAAGTTCGCCTCGCTCGTGGGCCTCGCGGACATGGCTGAAGAAGCCTGCGAAGCGCACCATACCGTGCTCTAGGTCCAGCATCTGGAAATGGGGATCGAGGTCGAATTCCTCTGGATGGGCCTTGGCATATTCGACCATGCGTGGGATATCCAGGTTGCCGAGATGCATGAGGACGGTCATTGGGCGCATCTTTCCGTCGCTCTCGCGCCCCTTCACAAAAGGCACACCTGAAGCCGCTGCAAGGTCGGCATCTCCCGTGCAGTCGACCACGTTCCCGGCCAGGATTGCCTGGCGTCCACTTTTGTTCTCGACCACTACTCCGCGAACTCGTCCCTTGTCTACGATGGGCGCGACGACACTAGAGTAGAGCAGCAGCTGGATGTCGTTCTCCTGGACAAACTCGAGGGCAGCGTTCTTGAACCCCTCAGGATCGAAGGGGGTGGCAGGGCCACCCCCCACAGCTGCTCCGCGGGCTATCAGCCTGGCGGTCAGATCATGGGCAAATCCGGTCATATGGTCCAGCGGCATGTTCCACACAGCCATCAGAACGGCGGTGGCCGCACCGCCCAGAAAGGCGTTGCGCTCGACGAGAAGGGTCTTGGCTCCCTGACGAGCCGCTCCGACCGCCGCCCCGAGCCCGGCGGGGCCACCACCCGACACTACGACGTCGACCTTGGATGCCACGGGCAGATCACGTGCTGGCTCAGTGACCGTTTTATCTTCGACCTGATACTCTACTTGTTTATTGCGGTAAAGTTGCTCCGTACCTGTCATGTCTTTTCCTATGTCCTCTCTGACAACTCATGGTCCGAAGATGTGACTTTCTAGCTCTTCCAGCTATCGAATTCCTTAGCGACCGCGGTTAGCGCGTCGGCGGGGCTCCTTTGGCCGGCAATAACCTGCTGGGCGGCAGTAGCCAGATCGTCCATCAGCTGGTTCCAGGTCGCGGGGAAGGAAACGTTCTTCTTGCTTTGGTTGAGGTAGCTGAGCGCGAAGGCGAAGTCGGCGCCGTCGGGTGACTTGAACCAGGGATCGTCCAGCACGGCTTTGACAGATGGGAGTTCGCCCCCGACCTTCACGTTGGTTAGCTGCGACTCGGGATCCAGGATGTGCTGCATAAGTGTCCAGGCCCCATCCGGGTTCTTCGCACCGCGGGCGATGACCGCCTGCCACCCGTCGGAGAAGGTGGGTGAGGGCTTGCCCTTATCGAAGGATGGGATGTAGCCGATGCCCAGGTGATCTTTGGTCGTGGCCTTCCCTGTCCACATGAAGGTAATCCGGTGGGTACCGATGATACCCATCGTCTGAGTACCGGCCATCATGTTCTGTGTGACGGCCTCAATGTCGGCGGAAGCTGCGCTGGCGGGCATCGCCTTGTATTTGTTTACCAGATCGTAGAGAAGCTGATAGGCTTTGACACCGGCATCACCGGCGAAGGCCGCCTTTCCATCGCTCGTGAAGTAGTCACCCCCAGCGCCCCAGAGGGTTGGGAAGAGCCATTCGTACAAGCCCGACGCATGCCCCTTCTGCGACAGCGGAACCACAACCCCATAGACGGGGGGCTTGGTGAGCTTGGCCCCGATTTGGCCCAGCTCGTCCCAGGACTGGGGCAGATCCTTGATGAGGTCCTTGCGGTACATCAGGGGATAGCACCGACACTCGATGAAGAACGAGAGCTTGTGCCCGTTGAAGACCGTCGTATCCCACGGAGTGACGAACTGGTCCTTCTGCTGGGCCGACCAGCCAGAAACATACTGGTCCAGCGGCATGAGGTCGTTGGCGGCAGCGTGCTGGGCCATTAGCGCCAGGTTGGCTCGCGACAGGTCTGGGGCCTTTCCAGCCTTGACCGCTTGCGTTAGCTGCTGGTCAATCTGCTGCCAGGGAAAGACGGTGACATTGACGTTGATGTTCGGGTACTTCTTCTTGAAGCTGTCGAGCATCATGTTCTGCGCCTTGGAACGAGCATCAGTGCCCTTCGGGTCCAGGAAGGTCCAGTAATCTACGGAGCTGCTCTTAACAACCGCGGGAGCCGAGGTGCTTGCGGCTGCCGGTTGGCTCGTCTGCGCCACGGGCGCCGAGGTATTGGTAACGGCTGCGGCCTTGGCTCCCTGCGCCGCAGGCGCTGAGCCCGATTTCGGAGCGCACGCCTCCAAACCCAGGCCAGCCATGGTCGCGCCCAAGGCTACTAGGAACTGCCGTCTGGTTATGTTGGGCTTTAGCTTATCGGACTCGCCTCTCGGGTTGTTATCATTCCTGCTGCTGTTAGGCTCGGACATCTCGACCTCCTTCTATTTGTCGACAGCTACTTCGATTCGAAGAGCTGTGCAAGGCGACAAAAGCTACCAGACTTACCTCATGGGACGAGGAAAGCCAGCGCGGACGGAAGGACTGCGCCCCAGGTTACGCCCTCGGGACGTGTCACGGCTCTATGGCATCTCAACCAGGGCTGTCGGTGAGACAGCCATCGAAGCGTTCGAGTAACCGCCGGCCGGGATGAAGGAGCGCAGGGAGGAGCGAAGGGAGTTCGCCAGATGGGCGCGCATTCGACGCGCGGCCAGGTCCCCGTCCCGGCTCTCTATTGCCAACAATATCTCCATGTGCTCAGCCTGAGCCTCCGGCCCTCGCCCCGGGACGTCGTAGCCCATCAGTCGATAGCGGTCCAGCTGAGGCTGCACGAGTTGGAGCATGTCATTGATACGCTGGTTGCCGGAGACCTCCGCCACCGTGGCGTGAAATCGGTTCCCCATCGCCTGCATCTTCTCCTGGCTGACGCCGGCAGTGTCTTGGAGAACCGTAGTTCTTAGCCTGGCCAACGCCGAATCTGGAGCTCTCTCGGCAGCCAGGAGAGCCGCCATCCCATCGATGCCCATTCGCAACTCGTAGATATCCCTCACGTCTTGAACCGAGACGTCGCTCACGACGGTGCCCCGACCCGGGCTGGTTCGTACGAGACCGTCCTGGATTAAGGCCTGCAGCGCGGCCCGAATGGGTGTCCGGCTCACCCCCAACTCCTCGGTCAGCTGCGGCTCCGAGAGGTACTGACCTGGCGGAAGCCTCCGCTGGACGATAGCGTCTCTCAGCTCTAGATAAGCCTTCAAGGCAAGTGGCGGCAGATGGTCTCGTGGGAGCAACTCTCTCTCCTTTGTGCGACGGCCGTGTCGCGGCATACTCGAGGAATACGGTATGAATACAGCGAGTATACAATGGGCTGTCAAGAGTTTCGCTGATGGTTAACTCGCACGACCTGGAAACGAGCCAAAATCCTCTCGTGCTGCGGGCGGATGGAACATGCACGGGGGCATGGGAAAGCCCGGCGGCGTTTCGCCGGCGGGCCGGTACTGCATCGGCCGTTACCTAAATTCTGGGAGTCCGGGTTGTCTCAACCCAGTTGCCCAGGTCCCGGGGGGACACCTACGAGAACGGGAAAGTGAATTCCAACCAGAGGCCCCGGCGTCCCGAGTGCCCCGAAGGCCGTTAGCTTACCGCCCCGGTCGGCCGTTCGTGCTGCGCGGCCTCGTGCCCGTTCTTCGCTTTGCCGCGAACTGGGTTGGCAAGGCTCCCCAGTCCATCGATCCGGCACTCGGCGATGTCCCCATCCTGGATCACCGCGGCCCCAGGCGTCCCCGTGCTGATGATGTCTCCCGCATAGAGGGTCGCCACGTGGGAATGGAATGAAACCAGGTAGTCGGGGGGGAAGGCCATGTTGGAGACGACGTTCTCGCGGCAAAGGGAGCCGTTCTTGTAGGTCCCGACCACGAGCCGCGAGAGCTCCGGCACCTCGTCCAGGGTGATCAGCTCCGGCCCGAAGGAGAAGAAGGTGTCGAAGTTCTTGGCCCGAGTTAGGTAGCGAGGGTTCTTTACCACCATATCCTCGGCCGTCATGTCGAGGATGAGACAGACTCCTGCCACGTATGACATAGCTTCCCTCACGGAAACGTTCCGGCAGGTTCGTCCGATTACCACTCCGAGTTCGGCCTCGGCGGTCACCCGCTCCGATTGCTCTGGCAGTTCTATGTAGTCTCCTGGCCCGATGATGGAATTGTCCGTCTTCATGAAGCTGGCGGGCTCGGTGGGGAAAGTAGCGCCCAAATCCTGGGCGTGCTCCCGATAGTTAAGGCCGATCCCCCAGATCTTGCGGGGATGGCGGTAGAGCGGGCGGAAGTCCACGAGGGCTGGATCGACGGCACCGGGGGTCTCCTCCGCCTCCCGGCCGATCAGCGGATTTATCCCGTGGCCGACCAGCTGGAAGAGATCCGCCGGCCACGCCTTGCCCCAGAAGGCGTTTATGGAGCCGATCGGCACTACGCCCCTCCCCGTGACTACGGCGGCCTCTTCTACGCCGCCCGGCCGATCTCTCCTCGTAATAGTCGCCAAACGCATGGTCTATTCATCTCCTTTCAGGCCCACTCGCCACAGCCGTAAGCCAGACCGTGCTCCGAAGAGGGACGCCATACCGTCATAAGCTCGTCGTGGCCAAGGATCTCCGCCTTAGTGGGCTTGCCTCCGGCCACAGCCAGCACCTCCTGGAAGATCTCCTCACCTGCCTCCTCCAGGGTCTTCTCTCCGTCCATGACGGTGCCAACGTTGATGTCTATGTTGTCGGAGAGACGGCGGTAGCTCCCCGAGTTCCCGGTGATCTTTATGACCGGCGCCAGCGGGTGACCGGTCGGGGTGCCCCTTCCCGTCGTG
>JAJYKO010000136.1 GCA_021788565.1 Chloroflexota bacterium | reverse complement strand
GATGATCTTACCCCTGATCCCGGACCCCGAGACGAGGAGGCGTGACATGTCCCGAGAGACCTCGGAATACACGATCGAACAGCTAGTGAAGTCCGATAATGGCCGGCTCACCCTCGGGCCGGTTCGAGCGGTCGTGACCACCCAGGCCGCCTACGTCTTCATGATGAAGGTCCTTCACGAGCACGCGCCTCACGCGCTTAAGTATGCCTTCTACGACATGGGGTATCGGGTCGGCGAGGATCTGATGTCCGCTATCCCTGTGTCCGGTCGCGATCCCGAAGATGCATTCCGGCATGTGGTAGAGACCTACAGGCAGGCCGGCTACGGCAACTTGGATGTCCTGGAGTTCGACTTGAGCCAGGCGGAGGCCAGGCTGGCCGGGACCGACCTCTTCGAGACGGCTGTTGCCCGGGAGTCCGGCGTGTATCGAACCCCTCGCTGTGTGGATCACTACAGCCGAGGGATCTTCGCGGGATTCATGTCCAACCTGCTCGGACAGGAAGTCATTTGCGAGGAGATTGCCTGCCAGTACCGAGGGGACGCGCGCTGCGAGTTTATGGTCCTCCCCTACGACGCAAACAGACGGTAGGGGCGGGATTACCCCGCCCCCACGCCAACAGGATGCACCGTGATTGAGGGTTAGGCACCCAGCATCTTCGCGATGTCGGCCTTGGGCTCGCTGATGAGGCTGATACCCCAGTTCTCTACCAGCGCGTTCAGGATATCCCCGTTCACCCAGGCCGGCGCCACGGGACCCAGGTAGATCCCCTTGACACCTAGGGCGAAGAGGCTCCACAGGATCGCCACGGCCTTCTGCTCCATCCAGCTCAGCACGAGCGTCAGGGGAAGGTCGTTCACCCCCACACCGAACAGGTCTGCCAGGGCGAGAGCTATGTCCACGGCGACGATGGAGTCGTTGCACTGGCCGAGGTCGAGGAGCCTCGGGATGCCGTCAATGCTGCCGAGATCGAGGTCGTTGAACCGGTACTTTCCGCAGCCGAGGGTCAGCACCACCGTGTCCTGCGGCAGGCTCTGGACGAACTCCCGGTAGTAGGACATCCCCTTGAGCGGTGAGTCGCAGCCACCAACCAGGAAGAAGTGGCGGATCTTGCCAGCCTGCACCAGCTCCTTGATCTTTCCCGCCAGCGACAGCACTACAGATGCGGAGAAGCCCGTGGTCAGCACGTGGTCTCCCGGCTCCTCCGGCAGCTCCGGCAGCGACATCGCCTTCTCGATCACCGCGGAGTAGTCGTAGCCGTCCAGGTGGCGCGCGCCGGGAACCTGGACGGGACCGGTGGTGAACAGCCTGTCGGCGTAGCTCTCTCGCGGCGGCAGCACGCAGTTGGTCGTTCCGAGGATGGCCACCTGGTGCTGAGCGAAGAGCTGCTTCTGGTCCAGCCAGGCCCTGCCCAGATTGCCTTTGAGGTGCGCGTACTTCCTCAGGCCTGGATAGGCGTGGGCCGGCAGCAGCTCCGAGTGAGTGTAGACGTTGACGCCCGTGCCCTCGGTCTGGCGGAGAAGCTCATCGAGAGCCTTGAGACTGTGGCCGGTTGCCAGGATTCCGTGCCCCTTCGCGGTTCCGGTCTGCACCCGTGCTGGTACCGGCTCGCCGAAGGTCTCGATGTGGGCCTTCTTGAGCAGTCGCATAACTTTCACGTTCACGTCACCCGCTTCGAGGGAGAGCTTCACGAACTCTCCAGCGTCGAAGTTGACGTTGGTGAGCGTGGAGTAGAGGGCCTTCGAAAAGAAGGCATCCACTTCGCCGTCGACGTAGCCCAGCTCCCTCGCCTCGTAGGCGTAGGCGGAGATGCCCTTCAGGGCGAAGAGGAGATTGTCCTGGAGACGGTCCACAGTCGGTTCTTTGCCGCAGGTTCCTACCACGGTGCAGCCGGACCCGCCGGCCGACTGGGAGCACTGGTAGCAGAACATGTCTGCATCTAGTTTGACGGCCACTTCTTTCTGTACCTCGTCGTAGTTAGATTGAGACAGCGCTGAGTGTCAGCGACGTTGCCTGGTTGAGGGGGATAAGCTCGGAGAACTACTCGCCTGCCGAAGGGCATTGTAGCGGTAGTCGCGGCGCGGCAATGTGACAAAAGTCACAATCCCGGGATGGGAAGGACGGGTTCGCTTCGGGGATGCCGAGATTTCCCCGGAGCGGCCTTTACGAACCTCGCGGGGGCGGCTCGCGAGCCGCCCCTACAGCCGCCCCTACAGCCGCCCCGACCGGTCAGGGTGCAAGGAGTCAAGCTCCCACCGAAGCGGGTTGTTCACGATATACTCGCGAATCTCCTCCAGGTCCCTCTCGTTTCGGATGACGTGCTCGTAGTAGTTGCGTTGCCAGATGGGCACGCCTGGAGTGCCGCGAACAATGTTGATGCGCTTAGTGGAGGCCGTTTTGAATGCCCCGACTAGCTGCCCAAGGGGTTTGCCGATTGCGATAGTTGTAGGGGCGGCTCGCGAGCCGCCCCTACGATAATATGCCGCGCTGCTCTCCTTGATAACAAGTATCCCATGGAAGTGGTTTGGCATTACGATACTCTCGTCCAACTCCACGTGTGGGTACCGATCAGACAGCCATTCCCAGCTCGCGGCCACAATCTCCCCCGCCTCGTTCAACCGCATTGCGCCGTCCACGATCTCCCCGAACAGGAGGTGCCGGTGCTGGGCGCAGACGGTAACAAAGTACGCACCGGCTTCGGCGTAATCGTAACCCTTCAGGCGAAGTGAGTGGCGGTGATGGATGGCCGGATCATAGGGGGCCATTTCTGCCCCTACAGGACCTCGGCGGTTTTGGGCTCGTATATGCAGCGAGACTCCTCGGCCAGGTAGTCGCCGGTCATCACGTAGCTTCTGGCACGACTGCCGCCGCACACCCGTCGGTACTCGCAGCGACCGCACCTGCCCTTTAGCAGGGAGGGGTCGCGCAGGTCGCGGAACAGCTTGGAGTTCCGGTAAATCTCGTAGACCGGTTGCTCTCGAACGTTGCCCGCTTTTATCTGGAGGAAGCCGCTGGGGTACACGTCTCCGATGTGAGATATGAAGCAGAACCCCTTGCCGTCGTTGACGCCCTGCTGGGGCCTGTTCAGGCCGTCCTGGAAGCTGTAGCCGGCGCCGGTGAGCGCCTGGGTGATGGCTCCCTTGGCTCCCAACTCCGCCCTGGTCCGCTCGATCACCACCCTGCGGTAGTGCTGGGCCGCCGTGGTGCGAACGTCGAAGGGGGTCGTCTTGGAAAGATCGTAGAGCCAGTTGAAGGTGTCCTCGTGCTCCTGGGCCGACACCATGTCGTCCTCCTTGCCGCGGCCAGTGGGAACCAGGAAGAAGACGTTCCACATCAGGGCGCCGAAGCCGCCGATCAGGTCCGCCACGGCTGGCAGGTCCGCGATGTTGCGCCGCGTCACCGTGGAGCCGATCTGCAGCGAAAGACCGATCTCCCGAGCGAACTCGATCCCCTTGAGAGTGCGGGCATACGACCCGTTCACCTGGCGGAAGGCGTCGTGGATCTCGGGCGTGGAGCCGTCAAGGCTGAGATGTATGCGAACGACCCCCGCGTCCTTGGCCTTCTGGAGATTGGCTTTCGTCAGCAGTGCCGTCGCGCTGGGGGAGAGGGAGACCCGCAGGCCCTTGCCGGAGGCGTACCGGATCAGGTCGAATACGTCCCTGCGCATCAAGGGATCTCCGCCGGTGACTACCAGGATGGGATTGCCCATCTCCCGAATCCCATCGATCAGGGCGAACGCTTCATCGGTGCTGAGCTCCCTTGGATCCCGCTTCGGTTGCGCCGACGCCCGGCAATGGACGCAGGCCAAAGCGCACGCCTGGGTGATCTCCCACGCGACGGTGAAGGGAGTGAGGTTGAAATCTACGTCGGTCAGGGCGGGCATGCCCTGGTGACCTGCAACGACCTGCGAGCCTCGCATCTTTGCCTCCAGTGACGTTGTGGGGCAGAGGCCTCCCCGCCCCGAGCCGATACAGTTTACTCTGCTAACTGCTCCAGGTCTAGCGAATTCGACCATCGATAACGCGCTGGTAATGCTAACCTGGTCTAACTGGCATTGGACGGCATGCACGAACCGTGGCATAGTAGCACCAGAAAGAAGAAGGTCAAACGACCTACATCGGAGGACCCAACGATGAAAGAATATCAGATCCCTCGGCTAAAGGATGCCACAATTATCGGAGCCGTATGGTTGTTCGCACTGGGCGCTTTGCTGATGCTGTCGCCTTCCGCTTCAGAATTTCTGGCGACGAGGGTGCTCACTGGTGGTTTTGCTCTGGCTGGTGCGATCTTCCTGCTGAAAATCGGGTTGGACATCGACGAGGATGAGAATGTGCAGCCGGTGCTGGTGAAGGCGCGCGTCAGCCGGCCTAGCAACGGTCGCCGGGCTGCGTAGGACCCAGGACATCTCCGGCTGGAGCACTCCAGCCTTTTCTTCCGGCCGCCGAGTCCCCTCTCTCGGCGGTCGGTTCGTATCTGAACTCCTGGCATACCGCTCGAACATACGCTATCCTTCAATCGTCCGGCGAACCAAGTTGCGTCCCAATGACGCTCCCACCCGCTCTATCAGGCGATCCAACTCGTAGGAGGCCACGGCATGGACATACTCGACCTGACACGGGGTTTGAGTTCGATCACGTCAGGTGAGGGCGTTGCTCTCCTATCTGCGCTCTTCTCCCGCTCATCCGACGGGATGGCCTTTGTCGGTCCCCTCCCGGATCTAACCATTCGGGCTGCCAACCAGGCGTTCGCTGAGCAGACAGGCGTGCCGCTGGAACAGCTGGTCGGCAAGCACGCTGAGACCGTCATCCCGGGCTGGGCGAGGCAGATGGGGCACCTTTTCCAGGAAGCGCAGGAGACCCTCGAGTCTCGAATTATAGAAGAATGTCTCTTCGAGAGTGGTGACCAGTCCGAACAGAACGCCACCTACTGGGATGGCAGCGTCTCCCCCGTGACCGACCCCAACGAGCTGTTTCTGGGGAGCCTCCTGATACGAAGGGAAGTCACGGAACGAACGAAGGACGACATCCAGCGGCGGCGGCTGTTGGAGGAGCTAAAGGAGGCGAACCGGCAGGCCCGACTCGAGCAGACACGTTGGAAGACGATGGTCGAGAGCATGATCGATCCGGTGACCGTCAGCGATGCCACGGGGGAAGCCATCTATATGAACACGGCGTATTCGAAGCTTATCGGTCGATATATCCAGCCGGAGCTCGAGCTAGAGCAGCACCCCAGCCACTATCAGCTCTACCGACCCGACGGGAGTATCTTCGAGCCCGATGAGTTGCCCCTGCAGCGGGCATCCCTGCGTGATGAAGCGGTGAGAAATGTGGAGCTCATTCAGCGGGCCAGCAGCGGTGAAGAGGTCTTCATGGTCTGGAACGCGTCCCCACTTCACGACGACGCCGGCAACCTGATCGGCGCGGTGGCTGTGGGGCGAGACGTTACGGAGCGGAGGCGGGCTGCCGGGGAGCGGGAGCGGTTGTTGGAGCAGCTGCGGACGACCAACGAGCAGCTGACCGTTGCTGGCCTGCAAGCTCGTGAGCTGGCGGAGCAGTCGCGAAGCCGCACGACCCAGATGGAGGAGTTCGTCTCAGTCGTGTCTCACGACCTGAGGACACCCCTGACCGTAATTCAGGGGCAGGCGCAGATGGTTCAGCGATTCGCTGAGAGGCCGGAGGCAGTTCGCAGAAGCGCCGAAGCGATCTACGCCAGCGTGAAGCGGATGAACGGCATGATCTCCGATCTGGTTGAAATGGGTCGCCTGGAATACGGTCAGCTCAAGCTTCATCTGCTGCCGGTGGACCTGTCCTGGTTCATATCGGATTTGAAGGTGCGGTTGGAGGGAGCCGCGGGAACCGAGCGCATTCGGATGGAGGTGCCGGAGAGATTGCCGCCGGTCCTGGCAGACCAGTACAGGCTGGAGAGGATATTCACGAATCTGCTCGACAATGCCCTGAAATACTCCGACGCCGAGGTGATAGTGAGGGCGAGCGCGGACGGCGACAGTGTAGCCGTGTCGATCGTCGACCACGGGCCCGGGATACCCAAGGAGGAAATGCGTCACATCTTCGAACGCTTCCACAGGGCCAGGGCAACGGGCGGAAAAGAAGGGCTGGGGCTGGGACTATACATAGTCAAGGGCCTGGTGGAGGCCCACGGTGGGGAGATCCGAGTGGAGAGCGCGTCGGGAGAGGGCACCACTTTCACTCTTATCCTGCCGGTCCTCGTCGAGCGCTGAGCAGCACAAGCGACTATGTACCTTGACAGCCGTAAGGGATGATGTATCATGTTATGTATGAACAGATGTTAGCGTCGGTTGTTTCCACGTAGCACCCTTCGGGAAGTCGGCTCTTCGTTGGGAGAGTAGCGCTCTTCTCCAGGGATCTCTCTCTCGAGGATGGATGGGGTAGCAATGATGGCTGTCCCAGCTTGCTGCACAGGTTCACGCGGCTTGAAGCGCATAGCGCTACGAGATTAGCAGTCGGGGCGTTAGACCTCGGCTGTTTGATTCAGTGGGTTGGACCGAGCCGTCGGATGACGTGAGTGGGATGGGGTAGCGGCAGCTCTGCGCTGCCACTGGAGGGGAAATGGACGGCAAGCGCTACCAGGTAGTGATAGTTGGGTCGGGGGCGGGTGGAGCCACCCTTGCCAGAGAGCTCTCAATGAAGGGGAAGGAGGTTCTGGTTGTCGAGAAGGGCAAGAAGGAGGAGAAAATCGGCACTTTCCAGGACTGCCTCCGATACTTCGACGTCAATCCGCTAACCCAGATGCCGCGAAAATCGAAGGAGGGAGTGATCATCTGGAGATCCATGATGGTCGGTGGGTCGACGGTGGTCTCGTGCGGCAACGGCGTGCCGTGCCTCGAGCGTGAGTTGGCCGAACACGGAATTACCCTTGAGCGAGAGTTCACCGAGTTGGGGCAAGAGATGAGCATCGCTCCGTGCGGCGATCAGCTCCTGTCTGAGGGGTCGCAGACGCTACGGTGGGCAGCCAAAGAGTTGGGCTATCAGATGGATCTCATGCCCAAGTTCGTCGATTCCTCCAAGTGTGAGAAGTGCGGCTGCTGCGTTCTCGGTTGCGCGCACGATGCTAAGTGGACGGCTGTGAAGTACCTGAAGGACGCGGCGCGCGGCGGCGTGGAACTCGTCACTGAAACGTCGGTGGACGAGGTCCTGGTAGAGGGCGGCAAGGCGAAGGGAATACGCTGCACGGGACCGCGTGGCCACACGGAGATTTCGGCGGACGTGGTCGTGCTCGCCGCCGGTGGGCTGGGCACCCCGGTCATTCTTCAGCGATCGGGGATTAAGGAGGCGGGCTCGGATCTTTTCGTCGACCTGTTCGTGAATACCTATGGCAGAACAGAAGGACTGAACCAGGTTCACGAGCCCCCCATGGCCCTGGTCAATCACCAGTTTCACCAGGAGAAGGGCTTCATTCTCTCGCCGTTCGTGAACCATCACAGGATGGTAAGGTTCAACGAATACGGGGTCAGAGCCGTTTCAGAGTCCAGCAAGAAGATGATCGGAATCATGACCAAGACCGCGGATGATGCAGTCGGGCGAGTGTACCCGGACGGAAGCGTCTCCAAACCGGTGACGGATGCCGACTGGGGCAGGTTGCGCGAGGGATCCTCGATTGCGAAGGAGATACTGATCAAGGCGGGCGCCGACAGAAAATCGCTGGTAGTCTCAGCAGTCCAAGGAGGCCATCCCGGGGGAACAGCGGCAATCGGCAAGGTGGTGGACAGCGACCTCCAGACCAGGGTGGAGGGTCTGTTTGTGTGCGACGCCAGCGTCTTGCCGGCGGCACCCGGGCTTCCCCCTATCCTGACCATCGCTGCCCTTGCCAAGCGATTGGGAAGGACCTTGACGGCGTAGCGAACGAACCTCATACTGTCAAGACAATTGACAAGACATATCGCTTGAGTTAGCCTTCCCCGGGCGGCTTCATAATGACGGAAGCCTGCCCGGGAGGCCAGCGTTGAGCGAAGAGCGCAGAGGGCAACTACTCGACATTCTAGACTCTTCTGCCAAGCCCGTGTCTGGCACGGAGCTGGGCCAGCGGCTGGGCGCCACTCGCCAGACGGTGGTGCAGGACATTGCCATCCTCCGCGCCCGAGGCGAGCCGATCATCGCCACCTCCAGAGGCTACCTGCTTTCTTCCTCCCTCACCCCCAACCGCTACAAGGCCATTCTCGCTGTTCGTCATCGTCCCGATCAGACGGAGGATGAGCTCATCCTCATGCTGGACCTGGGACTCAGGGTGGTCGACGTGAGCGTTGACCACCCGATCTACGGGGAGATGCGGGGGATGCTGATGCTGGACTCGCGGGAGGATCTGCGGGACTGGCTCCGCACCATAAGGGAGAAACAGGCACACCTGCTCTCGGAACTGACCGATGGCATTCACCTGCACGCGGTGGAGGCCCCACGCGCGGAACTGATCGAGCGGGCACGGCAGGCCCTGCGCGAGAGGGGGTACCTGTTCGAGGAGGCGGGGTGACGAGGAGGGCGACTTGCCGAACGCGGCGTCATCGAATCAACTGGGTAAGGAGGACTTCGCATTGGCGTCGGTAGCACACCCACACGCCCATCAGTTGGGGGCAGATCCCATGGCTCGCCTCGATGCCGTGCCGATCAGCGGCTTCCACAAGCGGCTGGTTGTCTTCAGCGGTGTCGGCTGGATGTTCGACTCCATGGACGTCGGTATCATCTCATTTGTAGTCGCCGCCCTGGCCAGGGACTGGAAGCTGATTCCTGACCAGGTAGCCTGGCTGATCAGCATCGGTACCCTCGGCATGCTGGTAGGTGCGGCACTGGCGGGCAATCTGGCCGACAGGTTCGGCCGCAGGGTCATGTTTCAGGCTACGATGCTGGTCTTCAGTTTGGCCACGGCCTTCTGCGGCCTGGCATGGAGCTACGTAGCGCTGGCGGTTGGGCGGTTCCTGGTCGGCTTCGGCCTGGGGGGAGAGCTCCCGACCGCGAGCACGCTGGTCAGTGAGTTCTCTCCCGCCAGGTGGCGCGGCCGAATGCTGGTACTTCTGGAGAGCTTCTGGGCCTACGGCTGGGTCCTGGCAGCTCTGATCGCCTACTTCGTCATACCCAATTTCGGCTGGCGGGTCGCATTCTTCCTCGGCACGATACCCGCGTTGTACGTCTTTGTGCTGCGTCGTTCCCTTCCCGAGTCGCCACGCTTCCTTCTGGCCAAGGGAAGAGCCAAGGAGGCTGAGGACGTCATAAACGGCGTCGAGAGGGCCTCAGGGGTGTCGCGGGCGAAGGATGCGGCGAAAGTTGCCGTGGTGGGGGGCAATTCTCGGCCGGCGGAGAGTGCCCTGGAGCGATTCGCGGAGCTTTGGAGCCAGCGCTACCTGCGCCGGACGGTGATGCTCTGGGTGCTGTGGTTCACCATCGTCTACTCCTACTATGGCATCTTCACCTGGCTGCCCACTTTGCTCTCTGAGAGCGGACGCGGCCTCACTAGCTCCTTCCTTTACGTCCTGATCATCACCCTGGCGCAGATCCCAGGCTACTTCAGTGCCGCATACCTGGTGGACAAGGTCGGGAGGAAGTGGACGCTGGCGCCCTACCTGTTCCTCACCGCTGTGGGGGCCTTCTTCTTCCGCAACGCTGGCACCGAGTCGGCGATCCTGTTCTGGGGATGCTTCATGTCGTTCTTCAACCTGGGCGCCT
>JAJYKO010000135.1 GCA_021788565.1 Chloroflexota bacterium | reverse complement strand
TCAGCGACGAGGATCTGATCGAGCACCAGGAGGTGCTCATCACCCTCAGCAGTCGTGGATATACCAAGCGGCTGTCGTGCGATACCTATCAGCCCCAGCGTCGCGGCGGCAAGGGCATAAAGGGGATGGTTTTCCGCGAGGAGGACACCCTGCGCCACATGCTCGTGGCCGATACGCACGACAACCTGCTTTTCTTCACCGATAAGGGGAAGGTCTATCGCCTGACCGCCCACGAGGTGCCCGAGTCGGCTCGGCAGGCCAAGGGACTCCCGCTGGTCAACCTGATCTCGCTAGACCCGAATGAGGCGGTGACCGCCGTCGTGGCGGTGCCGAACTTCGAGGCGGGCGACTACTTCCTGATGGCGACCCGGAAAGGGGAAATCAAGAAGACTCCGCTGCGGGACTTCTCCTCCGTACGCTCCAACGGATTGATCGCGATGTCGTTGGAGGACGGCGACGAACTGGTGTACGTGCGCTACTGCCGGGCGGGGTCCGAGGTGGTGCTGGTATCCGAGCAGGGCCAGGCCATACGATTCGCCGAGAAGCAGCTGCGCGCCGCGTCTCGCACCAGTGGTGGCGTCCGGGGCATGCGGCTGGAGGACGGGGACAGGGTGATCGCCATGGACATCGTGGTTCCGGACAGCGACCTTCTGCTGGTCACGGCCAACGGTTTCGGCAAGCGCACGCCCCTGCAGGAGTTCTCGACTCACGGGCGCGGCGGTAGCGGCGTGAGAGCCCTCATGGTCACCGAGAAGACAGGCCCGGTGGCGGCGGCCCGGGTCGTGAGGGATGCGGAGGAGCTGTTGATCATCTCTGCCGGCGGTCTCGTGATCCGAACCCCCGTCAACCTCATATCCTGCCTGGGCAGAAGCGCCCAGGGCGTCAACGTGATGAACCTCAACGAGAACGACCGGGTGGTCTCCATCTCCTTCGCCAACGGCAACGGCAGCGCCGCCAGGGACAAGGAGGCTACCCCAACTCCCGCGGTTTCGGTGGAAGAGGCGGCCCTTTCGGTCGACGGCGACCAGGAGGAAGAGACGGAAGCCGCGCCGGCCGACGGCGAGGATGGCGTCGAGGAAGACTCGACCTCCGTAGAGTAGCTAGCGTTACCGTAGGGCGGGGGCTTGTCCCCCGCCGCCAGGCTGTCATCTGATGTTGTGCGGCGGGCGTCACCTGGCATCATGGAGCCGGCGTTGGTGTGCCCGAGCGGCTGATTCTGTTTAGTCTTCGCCCGACGACTTGAACTATTCCCCGCCCGGCCCGATGCCCTGATCCACCTCGTTCGAAGTGCGCTCGACGGCCGCCTGCGCTTCCTGAACCGAGCAGTCATCGCAGCACTCCTCGCCGCTCCACGACTCCCTGCCCTCGCGAACCAGGAAATATACGATCCCCAGGGCGGAGATTGGGTCCGCCCACCACCAACCGAACAGCGCGTTAAGGGCAAGACCGCCCAGGAGCGCCGCGGCCATGTAAGCGCAGGTGATGCTGCATGCCGCGTCTCCTCGAAGGGCCGCGGACCCAATTGCGGTCGCTACGTTCCGCTTGATCCGCGCCAGGATAGGCATCGCGATCACAGCTGCCACGGCCAGCCCGATACCGAGGAGGCTCGCCTCGGGCCGGATGCCCAGGAAAAGCGAGGCGGCGGACTGCAGCACCACGTAGGCGGCCAGGACCAGGAGCGCGCCTCCGACGAGGCGCCCCGCGCGTCGTTCCATGGCCTCGATCTCGTCTTCCGTCGCCGCGCCGAACTCCGCGCGCAGCCGCCAAACCAGAACACCAGCCGAGGCAAGCTCGATCACGCTGTCCAGGCCGAAGGCGAGGGCAGCGCCGCTTCGCGCCATCACCGCGACCGCGAGGGCGACCCCCGCTTCGATTACCATCCACGCGATGGTGACGCCCTCGATGAAGAGCCCGCGCCGGAGGTCGCTCCGGCGTCGGTCAACGGAAACACGCATGCCCCTGCACCTTTCTCGTAGATATGCACTGGTCTCGGAGCTTAGCTCCCAGCCAGGGGCTCGTCCTGAATGTAGGGCAACCCTAAAGCCAGTGCGGCCTCGGCTCCGGCCAGTTCGCGGCCCAGGTAGGCCGCGTGGTCGAGCCGGGAGAGGAGGCCGCGTCTGATAGCGGTGTTAGCGATGTCGGCGGCCTTCGTTCCACGAATGACCTCGTTCAGGGTGCCGTCAGGGGTGTAGTGCTCGCAGACCAGCGCCTTCGCATCCCTGTCCAGCAGCACCACGAAGAAGCCCTCCGGGTCATACACCCAGTCCCTGTTCCGCGTCGGCTCGGCGTACAGCGCCTTCATCTGGTGGGTCTTGCGCGGCAGAGGTGGGACCTCGCCGCACGGCTGCGCCAGGCAACTCGCAACGGCACTCGCGATCCTGTCCACGCTCTTGGTGTCGATCTCGTCCAGGACGACGACATTCCTCCGAAACGCCGCGATTTCCTCCGGGGAGATGTTCTTTAACACGGGGCGTGGACCCATCGCCCCGAGGATGCGGGCGCTTTCGTCGACTCCGTTCTGCCTCAGGGCTAGCGTCGCCTGGCCGGCTCTATGTCCACGCGAGTCCCGCCCGCACAGGACGAGGAAGCGGATCGATGGGTTGGAGACTACGTTGCGCACCAGCCGCTCGATCCCCAGGTTCTCCGTTGCTAGCGGGCCGACGATTGCGATCCTGTCGAGGAGACCAGCAGACTCGATCTCGGAGGGAAGGTCGGTATCCGCCAGGGTGCAAATTGCCACGCAAGAGGCAGGATCGCCGACCAGGTACGCTCCCTCCTCTACCGGCCATTTCGGGGCAACCTCCAGTTGCTCAGTTGTCCCTCAAGTGTCTCCGCATCCGCAGGCCGCGGTCTGGATGGCATCGCCGATGGGGAAGTCGCCCCGCTGGACGTTAGCGTCCCGGAGGAAGACGCTGAAGCGGTTGTATGGATCCGTGGGCAGGCACTCCTCACAGCCCAGGCAGTTGTGCCTCTTCGCGCTGCCTGCCTCAAACCATCTTTGAAAATCCGCCTTTGCGGCCTTTGCCTCGGGCGAGTCCACCCCCGCGAGGTCCGTCTGCACGGCTTTCAAGACGTCCAGCAGGCACTCGCAGCCCGCGCACTTCCTCACTTGCTGGACCCGGCCCAGCTCCTCGTGGACATGGCCTATCGCTTCTCCAATATCTTGTATCTCTATCATCGGCGTGATTCCTTTCCTGCGCCACCCTCTGCTGTCTCCTGGGATTGGGCATCTGCCATCGGTGGCTAGCGGATCCCGACCCCTTGCGCCGCCAGAAGCCTCAGCCGACTCAGGAGGTCCCTATCAAGCAGGCTGTAGTGGCTCCAGGTTCCGTGGGTCTCCCGCGAGGCGATACCCGCCTCCACCAGGATACGAAGGTGGTAGGAGATCTTGGATTGCGCCAACTCGAGGAGTTCGGAGAACTCGCAGGTGCAGAGGTTCGGCTGCTGCTCCAGCAGGTGAACCATCTGTACGCGGATGGGGTCGGCTAGCGCCTGAGCCGTCGCGGCCAGCCTGGCGAGCTCGGTAGAGGGCAGCAGGCCCAATTGGCCGCTGGCCAGTCTGGGGACGCTCGTGTCGCAGTACCTTCTCATGACCTTGTATCAACTTAGTTTGATATATCGTGCTCAGTATCAGCCCTCGTGGGTTTCCTGTCAAGCTGGCAGCCACCTCTTCGAGCGCGTCACGAGCCCCGACGCTACATGGGCAAACTGTTACCCTTCTGGCAAGGAGGGAGACCTCGTGATCGTCACGTTGGAGGGGAGCGACCCCATATCCGCCTTCCAGAAGATAGTAAACGACCAGTCCCCGCTTCGCTCCTAGCCTTGACGTTCCTTCGCTGCGAGTCAAGGGCTGAAGCCCACGGCTACATGCTTACGAACTCAGGCGAGTCGAGCGGTGATCAACTGCGTTTGCCTTGCCTTGATCTCCTCTGGTGAACTGCCGACATCCATCAGGTCGATGTCGTCGAAGCCGGCCTTCCGAAGCCATGTCGTGTACTCCACCTCGGTCCACGTTCCCGCTTTCGGCGAGGCAGCCAGCATGTTGACGCCGAACAGCGCGGCCGCTGCGCTCCGTCCGCGCACGAAATCGATGATTGCCACGCCACCTCCCGGCGCGAGCACCGCGGCAACCCGCCGAAACAGGCTCTGATTCTCCTCCGGACCGTAAATGTGGCACACGTTGCCCAGCAAGACAAGATCGAATGGACCCTCGGGCAGACCCATGGTGAAGTCGCCCCCAATCAGTGTCACATCCGCTGCACCGGCCCATTGGGGTCGTACAAGTTCGATCACGTCCGGCAGATCCAGGATGGTCACCGCCAGCCCCCTGTCATGAAAAGCACGGGCGTGCACGCCAGGTCCTCCGCCGACGTCCATGACGCGCCGTGCCTTGGGGAAGCGGGTCAGGCACCGCTCTACGATCTGCACAGCGTTCCTGCGGGCGCCGATGGCCATGGTCGCAGTGAACGTGCCCGGTGTGGAGCGACGGCGGCGCTCCGGCCGATTGCCCTTGAGGATCTCTGGCAGTTGCAGCCAGCTCGCGGCGAGATCCCGGCTGTGAAGTACAGAGGGGGCTTGGTAGGCCGGGTCGGATTGGTCCACCAGAAGCCGGCGCGCGGCTTCTGTCAACTGGTAGCGCCCGTCTACGCTCGCCATGAAGCCTCCGGCGACGAGCGCCTCGGCGACGACGTAAGTGGCACGTTGCTCCAGCCCCAGGCGTGCTGCCATCTCCTCGGCATCAAGCTGCACTTTATCCAGGGCCGCGAATATCCCGCTCTCGTGGGCCGCGGCGACCAGCAGCAGCCACCTCCATGTACCCAACTGCTCGCGCAATGTCACTAACTCTGTCTCCATGTCTCCCTCCCGACGCTGGCTGATCCTCAGGTCCACCACTCACTTTCAAGGTTAATCGTGTGCGACAGCCGGCTTGAGCTGTCGTTCGGATACTATCACCTATGCCTTCCGAGTTCGAGCGAGACAAATTTAGCATCAGCTTAACCTTTTGCGCGTGGACCGGGCTACAATGGCAGTAGATGAGCCCATGTTTTCTATCTGGCACGATCGATTCCCACGGCGGAGTCCGCAAACGACCTACTATTCTGGTCTCAGGAGGAGAGTTCATGAGGCGCGCAATCCTGGTCTTGACACTCATGGTGGTTGCCCTCGGCGTGAGCGCTACCGTCACCATGGCCGACACAACTACAACCGACAATCCGCAGGAGGTTTACATATCGAGCTACTCGGGTGGATACCTCAACTCGGACGACGGCCGGATACAGTTCTCGTTGCCGGGCAACACCGCGAGTGACAGCTTCAATGTCAGGTACATACCTCAGACCATGGCCGACTACCCTGTTGCCCCGCCGAATTCCATCTGGGCGGGCGATCCTTTCACCCTCGAATTTCTCTCCAACGGCGGCGGCACTATCACCTTCGGCACGCCGCTACCTACCCTGGTCGTGTCGTACAACCCCGCGACCCTGGGTGGCCGGAGTGAGTCGACCCTCAGGATTGTGATGCTTCAGCCTGATGGCATCACCTGGACGGACGTCCCCAGCACCGTGGACACGGTCAAGCATACTGTGACGGCTCAAATCTCCACGGCCGCCCCCTACGGGATCGCGGTGAGCAACAGCGCTCCAGCGACAGCTGCCGCTCCGACGGCCGCACCGGTCCCTACCCAGGCCCCTGCTCCCACCGCGGCGCCAACGCCAGCGCCGGCACCCGTCGCGCCAACGCCGGCCCCCGCACCGGTAGCGGCCCCGACTCCCGCGCCCACGCCAGCCGCGCCGCCGGCTTTCAAGCTCGGCTTCGCGACCCTGGCCTCGATGATACCCAGCATAGTCGGGCAGCCCCTGGAGAACGAGCACTTCAATCCGGCCAACGGGGACTCGCTGCAGCAGACGACGAAGGGCATGATGGTGTGGAGGAAGGCGGACAACTGGACGGCCTTCACCAACGGGTACATGACCTGGATCAACGGGCCGTACGGACTGCAGAGCAGGCTGAACACCGCCCGCTTCCCCTGGGAGAAGCAGTAGTTAATATGGTCCGTGATTTTCATCAACCTTTAATAAATCCATAGCGATGATATCAGGCCTCAGCGTGCTATAATGGCTGCTCAACGGCCCTCTCAAGGCTTTCCGCTTGCGCCCTAGCGGGCACTGCTGGAAAGCCTTGCTTGTCCGGGGGCACGGCCTCTATGGAGGAGTTCGATCGATGCCGAACGGCAATGCGGTGCTGCTGGAGATTCTGAACAACGTCGAGCGGGTAGTCGTTGGCAAGCGAGCCGAGGTAGAGCTTGCGCTGATCTCGTTGATGTGCGAGGGCCACGTCCTGGTCGAGGACGTGCCGGGCGTCGGGAAGACGGTTCTCGCCAAGTCCCTATCGCGAAGCATCGGTTGCAGCTTCAAGCGCATCCAGTTTACGCCCGACCTCCTCCCCAGCGACGTAACGGGCGTCTCCATATTCAACCAGAAGTCCGGTGAGTTCGAGTTTCGCCCCGGCCCGGTCATCGCGCAGATTGTCCTGGCCGACGAGATCAACCGTGCCACGCCGAAGACCCAGGCCAGTCTCCTTGAGGCGATGGAGGAGCGCCAGATCACGGTCGATGGCACCACCTACCATTTACCCAGGCCGTTCATGGTGATGGCGACTCAGAACCCCATCGAGTACGAGGGTACCTTCGCGCTGCCGGAGGCCGAGCTGGACCGCTTCCTCATGCGGATACGGCTGGGGTATCCGGCCCGCGGGGACGAACTGGACATCCTGGATAGGCAGCAACACTCGCATCCGGTGGATCAGATCTCGCAGGTTGCCTCCGCGGAGCAACTTCTGGAGGTTCAGCGGCAGGTCAGGGAGGTCTTCTTGGCCCCGCCGTTGCGGGGTTACGTAGTGGACATTGTGTCAGCTTCGCGCACCCACCCGGACATCTACCTGGGCGCGAGTCCACGAGGATCCCTGGCTCTTTTCCGTGCGGCCCAGGCGAGAGCTTTTCTGCAGGGCCGCGATTTCGTGAGTCCAGACGACGTGAAGGCTATGGCGGAGCCGGTCCTCGCACATCGGTTGATCGTTAGTCCGGCAGCCAGGGTAAAACACGTCGAGCCGGGGATGGTAATTCGAGAGACTCTGGACTCGCTGCCGGTTCCGGGCAGCAGGGTCTCGGTCTCGTTGAAGAGATGAAAGCCCAGCGATGAAAGCCCTTCGCCGAGAGATTACTCCGCTGTTCATTCTCGGGCTGGCTGTTGTAATACTGGTCATGGCCCTCAGCACCGGTTGGGAGATCCTATTCAGGCTCTTCTACACGATCCTGGGTGTCATGGCCATCTCTCTTCTCTGGGCATGGGCCAACGTTCGCTGGCTCTACTACAAGCATGAAATCAAGACCAACCGAGCGCAGGTCGGCGGGCAGATCGAGGAGCGCCTGACTCTCGAAAACAGCAGCTGGTTGCCGAAGCTGTGGCTCGAGATTCGCGACGATTCCACCCTCGTCGGTCGTCGAGGCAACCGCGTCATCGCACTCGGTAGCTGGGCTCGGCGTGCCTTCACCATGACTACCCCATGCCTGGTGCGCGGAGAATTCAACCTCGGCCCGGTAACCGTGGTTAGTGGGGATCCCTTCGGGTTGTTTCGGCGGCATCGCAAGCTGAGCATCAGCGGCACGGTGATCGTCTACCCGGCTATTACCACGCTCTTCTCTTTTGCCAGATTGCCGGGGGATCTCCCGGGTGGGAACGTGCAGACCCAGCACACCCCGTTCACGACGCCCAACGCCGCGGGCGTCCGCGACTACCAGCCCGGTGATAGTCTGAACCGTATCCACTGGCTCAGCTCGGCACGCCAGGGACGGCTGATGACAAAGGAGTTCGACCTGGACCCGCTTTCGGACGTGTGGCTGGTTCTCGACCTGGACGATCAGGTGCAGGTCGGGTCCGGCCAGGACTCCACGGAGGAGTGGGCAGTGTCCGTCGCCGCAACCCTGGCCAACTACTTTGTTGTCCGGCAGCGCCAGGTGGGACTCATCACCCAGGGGCGTGCCCTCGCGGCGGATAGAGGCGATCGACAGCTACACAAAGTGCTCGACCTGCTGGCGGTGGTGCGCTCGAACAGCAGCATGCCGTTGGAGCAGCTCATCCTCTCAGAGGAGAACCGCTTCGCGCGCGGAGCAACGATGGTCGTCATCACCCCCTCGACCGACGAACGCTGGCTCGCAACGTGCAGTCTCTTGATGTCGCGAGGAGTCACTGTTCTGGCGGTTCTGCTCGAGGTGAGCACCTTCGGGGCAAAAGCGTCACCGCTGCTTTCCATCAGTTCCATGGCTGCCGCGGGGATTCCCAGCTACCTGGTCAGGCGGGGAGACGACCTGGCAGTGGCGCTGGCCCAGCCCAACACAGGGGACGGGGGACTGGGGGCCGGGAGGCGGGAGGCGCGGGTGGATGGGTAATCTATCAGGAACGGCGATGGGGTATCCTCCTGGGCACCAGCAGGGTGAGAGCACTCCCCGATCCCCGACCCCCAACCCCCGTAACCAACGGGAGTATCCTTCGTCGTTCAAGATAGGGACGGTTAGATCATGTCTAGGCTGATTTCCGGCCCGCGGGAAGGGTGGTTATCCTTCCTGCTGCTGATGGTTGTAGTTCTCAGCCCTGCTGTATCCCTGGCCAATGCCAACTGGGTAGATAACCTCTCCATCGTTCCGTGGCTTGCCTTCCTCTCTGTCCTACTGGGGACCATACTGGCCAAGCTGCCGGTAAGAGGATGGATCGCCCATCTTTTCGCCATAGAGGTGGGGCTGGTGGGCATGGGCTTCTATTTTGCGGCAGGCCTCAAAGGGCAGGATTGGGCGGACAAGTTCTGGGGGCTTGGACAGCGCATATGGATATGGATCGATGCAGCTTACAGCGGGGGCATCAGCAACGACGTATTGCTGTTTGTCCTGCTGATGGCCCTGATGGCCTGGTTCATGGGTTACATATCCGCGTGGCTTGTCTTCAGGAAGCATAACGTCTGGTTCACGCTGGTGGCCAGTGGGTCGGCTCTGCTGGTGAACCTCTCGTACAACCCGCCGAACTCGCTGACTTACTTCCTGGTCTTCATGCTATCGTCGATGCTGCTCCTCATAAGGACGACGCTCTACCTGAAGGAGCACGACTGGAACCGTGCCGACGCGGACTACAACCGTTCGCTTACCTGGGATTTCCTCTGGCGCGGTGGCCTGCTCTCGGCGGTGATCGTGGCCCTTGCCTGGGTCATGCCCACCGGAACCGTCAACGCCTCGGTGGCCGAGAATTGGAGCAACGTGACCGGGCCCTGGCAGGATCTCCAGTCGGGGTTCGACCGGATGTTTGCCTCGGTAGGGGCTTCGACTGCCAACACGGACGTGAACCGGTTTTCCAAGACCCTCGCCTTAAAAGGAGCCATCGAACTGGGATCAGACCTGGTCATGGAGGTGTCCTCCCCCAAACCCGACTACTGGGCAACCCAGGCGTACGACAAATATACCGGGCAGGGGTGGATGAGTTCGGCTCCCCAGGTCGCACGGCTGGATGCCAACGACCAGAGACTGGCCGACACGAGCCTCTATGCGGGGCGGATGGATCTGGAGCAGCATTTCCAGGTGGAGGCTGGGCGCAGCACAAGCATCTTCGCTGCCGACAACGTGGTGAAGCTGAGCTTGCCTGTGAACGCTG
>JAJYKO010000134.1 GCA_021788565.1 Chloroflexota bacterium | reverse complement strand
CCCTCGACCTCGCCCAGCCCCATCGCACGTGCGTTGGTCGCGAGGGCAATGTTGGAAACCTCGACGTCGTACCCCGCGTCCGTCGCCTGATCCTCAGTCAGACCGACGGCTGCTACCTCTGGGATGGAAAAGGCATAACGCGGCACGAGGCGGCGGTCGAGCCGGCGGGTTTTCCCCATCGCGTTCTCAGCAGCCACCAACCCGGCCGCCGTCGCGAGCGAGGAGTACATCGGCTCCCCCGTCGCGTCGCCGACGGCGTAGATTCCCGATACACTCGTCTGCTGGCGGTCATCCACGTCGATGACCCCGTCCTTGAGCCGCACACCGGCCGACGCGAGTCTCAACCCCTCGACGTTCGGCATCCGTCCAGTCCACAGCACCTGGTCGGCCGCGACCTCTGCTTCCCCCTTGGCGCCTGCCAGAACGACCTTAAGACCGTCACTCGTCCGCGTCGACGACTTCAGCCGAACGTTGGTCCTGACATCCACGCCCTGGGTCTGCAAGATACCCTGGAGTCGCTGGCCAATCTCGTAGTCCTCGTTCGGTAGGGGATATGGCCCATCAACCGCCAATATCACCCGGCTGCCCAACGCCGCGTACAGGGTGGCGAACTCCACCTCCGATGGTCCGCCTCCCCAGATCAGCAGCCGCTCCGGCACCGGGTCGAGGGCCAGCGCCTCGTCGGGTCGCATCACACCATCGACGCCGGCCGGGATGGGAGCCCAGGCGGCGCCCGTCGCTAGTATCAAGGCACGAGTCGCCTGAAGCCTGCGCCCATCCACCTCCACCGTCTTCGTATCCACCAGCCGTGCATCGCCCTCGACCACCTCGATGCCGAAGGTTGGCAGCAGGCCAGCCATTCCCTCGCGCAGCTCGCCGACAATTCGCTCTTTGCGAGCCAGCATGCCCGGCACGTCTAAGGTGGCAGGTCCCACTTTAATGCCCATCTCGCCGGCCTGACCCAGGCGGCGAAATAGCTCCACGCTGGCCAGCAGGCTGGTCAACGGGATACAGTTGTTGTTGACACAATTGCCGCCCAACTTGGCACGTTCCACCAGCGTCACCTGGGCGCCCAACTGCGCCGCACGCGTAGCGGCAGCCGTTCCACCCGGGCCGCCGCCGATGACGATCACATCAACCATGAGAGCCTCCGATCTCAAATCAGCAACCGGTAGGGAGCCTCCAACAGCTCCTTGACGGTCCGCAGAAACTCGGCGGCAGGAGCACCGTCCACGATGCGATGATCGACGGTTAGGCTCAGCACCATCAACGACCGCCTGGCGATCTCATCCCGGTAGATCACCGGCTTCTCAACGATCCTGCCCACACCCAGTATGGCCGCCTCGGGTGAGTTGATGATGGGGGTAAAGCCATCGACGCCATAGGCGCCGAGATTGGTGATGGTGAAGGTGCTGCCCGTCACCTCGTCCACCGACAGGTTACCGTCCCGAGCACCCTGCGCCAGCCGCCGGGCCTCCTGGGTGATCTGGTGAACCGTCAATCGGTCGGCGTTTCGCAGCACCGGCACGATCAGCCCTTCCTCCAGCGCCACGGCTACGCCTATGTGGATCGGCTCCAACAGATGGATCTCGTCGCCGAGGAGGGTCGAGTTCAGGAGTGGATGCTGCCGAAGGGCCCTGGCGACGGCCTTCACGAGCAGATCGTTATAGGTAAGGTCGAGTTCGGCCTTGAGTTGGGTTCGAAGCCTAACCAACTCGGTGGCATCGACCTCGATATTCAGGGTTAGCTGGGCCATGGAGCGCAGGCTCTCGACCATGTGCTCGGCGACGGCCTGCCGCATCCCAGTGAACGGAATGACGCGGGCCGCGGCAGGAGCCGCTCCGGTCGGCGCCGGGGCACTGGATCGGGAGTCGAGAAAGGCTTGCACGTCCTGCTCGGTGATTCGCCCGCCCGCGCCCGTGCCTCGAAGCTCGTCCAGCCTAACCTCCTGTTCCCGCGCCAGCTGCCTCGCGGCGGATGTGGCCAGGATCTCAGCCGGCGCCGGAGCCTTCGCCTGCTCCTCGACGAACCGCGTCACGTCGGACTCGGTCACCAGGCCACCGGTCCCGGTACCGTGCACCGTGCCAAGATCGACCCCCTTCTCCCTGGCCACCCTGCGGGCAGCCGGTGAGGCCAGCACGAAGCCGGCCGTGGCGGGGGCTGGAGCAGAAAACGCGGCTGCCTCTGTTGCCGGAGCAGCCGGAATCATGGCCTCGGCAGCCGTCGGGACGGCCCCCTCGATCTCCGGCACCAGCTCTCCCGGAGCCACGACGAAGGCGAGCGAGGCGCCCACCACTTGCGTCTCCTGTGGACGCACGACGATGCGTAGGAGGCCCGTCGCGGGGGACGAAAGTGTGTAGGTGATCTTCTTGCTCATCACAACGGCGATCGGCTCATCCTTCACCACTGGCGCCCCATCCGCTTTGAGCCACTTGGCGATGATACCCTCCTTCATCGCCATGCCCAGCTTAGGCATGATGACCTTTGTTGCCATTCGCCTACTCCTCTACTCGAGGGGCCCTGGCCGGAGAAAGACGCCGGACCGGGCCGCAACTTCCATACAACGCGGGATGTCTACCACGCGTGGGCCATTCTGCGTCAGCCGAACCATGATGCTTCGCTGCTCGTAGATCTCGATCTCGCGCTCACCGTCCAGAGCAAGCGTTTTGGCATTGGAGTCGAGTTCTACCTGCTCGCCGATGGACATCCATCGTTGGGCGTGCACGGCGACCGGGGTCACCAGCCCCGGTGCCACCGGTGCCAGCGCCCGCGTGCCGTCGGCCCCCAGCTCCAGGTACATCCCCCGAGGATCCCTGCAGCCGAGAGGCTCGAAGCAGCAGCCGAGAGAGGAAATCCCGATGCTTCCTGGTTCGGCTCGCGCGAGCACGATCTCGTGAACGCGGGCCAGATCCCAGATGGCCCGGGTGCCCACCCACAGATCCGAGCTGGTGACCACATCGATCAACGCGATGTCAGTCAGCCGATCTTCGAAGTACACCTCCAGCCGCTTGGCCCGATAGGTCACTTCGTCGACGTCCACCGTGCCCATCGCGACCAGCGCGGCAGCCATGCCGGCCACCGTGCCCTCGACCATCGCGGGGAATACGTTGTTGGTACCGGTTGAGATCGACGCGATCGGAACCGATCCACATCCTTTGGCTACCACGCGATTGGTGCCGTCCCCGCCCAACACCACGAGGCAGCCCACCCCCGCGTCGCGCAAGCGGACCGCCGCTTCAGTGGAGTCCCTGTCGGTCCCGGTCATCGGCATATCCAGAACGGCGGCCCTCAATGACGTCAGGTGTACTCCGTCCAGCGCCTGAGGTCCAAGCCCGTAGCCGTCGGGCATGATGATCGCCTCATCGACACCCATGACATCCACGGCCAGCAGCACTCGCTGAAGGATGTTGACCTTCTCGTTGTTCCCGAAAACCGACGCGTGAGCCACCAGCCGCCGAATATCTCGTCCAGAAGCCGGGTTGGCGATGATTCCAACACTCGTCATCAGATATCCCTTGCCATGTGTAGGAGCCGGCTCCTGCCGGCGAACGTCCTCCTGGAACACGTAGACCATCGCCGCCCGGAGGCGGCTCCTACACTGTTTGCGCTACTGCATAACCGCCCTCACCGCGGCCGCGATCTTGGCCGGGCTAGGAATGTAGGCGTCCTCCAACACCGGGCTGAAGGGTACCGGCGTGTGCGGCGCGGTGACCGCCTGAGGCGGCGCATCCAGATAGCCGAACGCCTGTTGTGCTGCCAGAGCGACGATGTCATTGGCCACGCTGCAACGCGGGTTGTCCTCGTCCACTACCACCAGCTTGTGAGTCTTCTTCACCGACTCAAGAATGGTGCTCTCGTCCAGGGGCGAGAGGGTCTGCGGGTCCACCACTTCCACCTGGATACCGTCCTTGGCCAACTCTTCGGCGGCCTCCATGGCAAACGGCCTCATACGGCCGATGGCAACCACTGTCGCGTCCTTGCCATCGCGGGCGATTTCGGCCTTGCCCAAGGGAACCACGTACTCTCCCTCGGGCACCGGTCCACTGGAATCCAACAGCACCAGATGCTCGAAGTAGATGACGGGGTCGTCGTCCCGAATCGACGCCGCCAGGAGCCCCTTGGCGTTGTACGGGGTGGAGGGGACCACAACCTTCAAGCCTGGCATGTGCGCGAAGACGGAGTACAGGACCGCGGAGTGCTGGGCCGCGGCGCGGAAGCCGGCACCATACAGGGTGCGGATCACCATCGGCACCTTGGCTTTCCCGCCGAACATGTAGCGCATCTTGGCGCCCTGGTTGTAGATCTGATCCATGCAGACGCCGAAGAAGTCCACGAACATCAGCTCGGCGATAGGACGAAGCCCTGTGGAAGCCGCACCAACCGCGGCGCCAATGAAAGACGACTCGCTGATAGGGGTATCGAGGATCCTGCCCCTGCCGAACTCCTGTACCAACCCCTTCGTGACCCCGAGGTCGCCGCCCCAGGCTTCCGACCCCTCCTTCTCCAAATGGGTAGCCGCGCCTCCGGCCACGTCCTCGCCCATCAGGATCACGGTAGGATCCCTGCGCATCTCCAACCTCATGGCTTCGTTGATCGCCTCGCGGAAGGCTAGAGTACGGGTAGTCACGGTCGTCATAGTGCGTCCTCCCTTCACGGATAGCTGACGTAGACGTCGGTCAGGACCTCTTCCACCGCCGGATAGGGTGCCGACTCGGCGAACTGAACGGCATCGTCGATGGTCTTTTTGACCCGGGCCTCTATCGCCGCCATCTCCTCTGTCGAGAGCAGGCCGCGTTCGAGCACCCGCTTCTTGAAGGTATCTATGGGATCACGCGCTACGTTGGCGGTCCTCTCCTCCTCGGTGACGTAGCTCAGGTTATCTCCCTGGAAATGTCCGAAGTAGCGAAAAGCCTTGCACTCTATCAGTGTCGGCCCTTCGCCACGCCGAGCCCGAGCGATCGCCTCCTCGGCGGCCTCGTAGACCGCGAAGAGATCGGTGCCGTCAATAGCAAAGCCTGGCATGTTGTATCCGGTTGCCCGATCTGCGATGTCGTGCGCGGCGCAGTGGTAGCGGGCCGGCGTGCTCTGAGCGTAGCCGTTGTTCTCGCAGACGAAGACCACTGGCAGTTTCCAGATGGATGCCAGGTTCATCGACTCGTGCATCGTGCCCTGCTCGGACGCGCCATCGCCGAAGAAACAGATGGTCACCTGGTCGGTTCCCTTGACCTTGGCCATGAGACCCGATCCGCAGGCCAGGGGACCGCCCGCTCCCACGATGCCATTGGCGCCGAGCATGCCCTTGGTCACGTCCGCGATGTGCATCGAGCCACCCTTGCCCTTGCAGGCTCCAGCCGACTTCCCATACAACTCGGACATCATTTCCGTTGGCTCAACGCCCTTGGAGATGCAGTGACCGTGGCCGCGGTGCGTCGAGGTGATGAAGTCGCGGTCGGTAAGATGGGAGCAAACCCCAACCCCAATAGCCTCCTCACCGGCATAAAGGTGTACGAAACCTGGTATCTTGCCCTCGGCAAACAGGTCGGCCGCCCGATTCTCGAACTCCCGAATAAGCCGCATCCGCTCGTAGATCCAGGGCAGCTTCTCCTTGATCTCAGCCATGATTTGGCTCCTCCGTCCTCCCTGGCAGGCTCTAAGCCTCACTTCCCAGGGTCTTCAGGTTGACTTTCAATCTCACAACTTCAAAGAAGGCTCCTCAGAACTGGTGCCAGTATCATGCGCGGGTCCGTGAGCTACCGCGATTCTCCTTATTGCCCGACCTCCTTCTCTCGCGTTCTATCGTGCGAAGACGGTGTCGCCGCTCTTTCCCTCCAACCCCGGGTGCGAGTCGAAGCGCACGACGCCGACGGCCGCCTTTCCCTCCACCGCTCTGACTATGCGAGCCGTGCCTTCGTGCCCGAAGCCGCCGCACAACTCGACGGCGACGATCCCCTCTCCCACCAGGCCGCGGGCGATTCTTTCAGCCTGGGCGTAGTCCGCCACGCCCACCACCGTCAGTTCCACGCCGGGGGTCGCGACCTGCGTTCGATGGACTGCCGGATCCGCCCCCGGTGCCAGGAAAATGAACGCTGCCTTCAGGGCCAATACCACCACCTCCAATCTGTGAGCCCGGATGATAAATAGGTTTGGACCTATATGTGCCGCGTGACGCAGTGCTCGCCCGCGTCACGCCCTGCCGGCATGTTCCAGGCGGGCGGGTACAGCGCCCGGCCTGTTCCAACTATTTCGATTCCGGCCGGGACGGCCCTCACCCGCCCTCGCTCCGCTTCGTGCGGCCTCTCCCAGAGGGAGAGGCGTTTCCCAGGCACCCTCTCTGTCGATGGGAGAGGCGCCTGTTCACCCTCTCCCTTTGGGAGAATCTCTGCCTCAAGCCCCTCTCCCTCTGGGAGAGGGTCAGGGTGAGGGCCGTCCCGGTACCTAGTAGACCTCAGTCCAGCCCCACCCCTGCCTACGGATAGGTTGCCTCGGGCTTGGGCCACTGGAAATCAGCGGGCGTGTTGTATATCTCGGCAATCGTGGCCAGGCTGTCCTCACTGTTGAAGTAGGTATAGGTGAGCCCGTGCCACGTACCGCCCTGTCGGATACTCATGCCCTTCTCTCTAAAATGAGCCACTGCCTTGTCGTAGTTTTCCACGCCAAAGGCCACGTGGTGGAGCCCCTCCCCGTGCTTCCTCAGGAAATCGGCGTAGATGCTCTTGTCGTCCAAGGGCTCAATCAGTTCCCACTGAACTTTGCCGATGTCGCACAGGGCCAGCCGCATCGCGTAGTCCTCGCGCTTGTCGTCGATAATCATGTCGCTGACGGTCGTCGGGTTGAAGTCGTACACCGTCCACGGCCCGATACCGTAGATCTCCCAGTACTTCTTCATGGATGCATCCAGGCTCTTCACGACGACGGCGACCTGCAAGATGTCTGTCAAGATAGGTTTCTCGGGCATTGCGGTTCCTCCTCGTCATCTGTTTTGGCAGGCCCCGCTCAAACGCGGTCCCCCATCAATGCAGCTCGGAGCCGCCGTCGACGTTGATGGCCTGTCCGGTCACGTTGTCGTTCGTCGCAAAATAGACGGCCAGAGCTCCCATATCCGCCGGCGTCTGATCCCGGCCCTGCGGGATGATCGTGTCCAGGTTCCGTTTCCATGACTGCTCGATAGACTCCTCGGGCTTCTTCCAAAGCTCGGCCAGAACCTGCCACATCTGGGTCCACACGATTCCCGGACATATCGCGTTGACGGTGATGTTGTCCCTGGCCAACTCCTTGGCGAGGGCATTGGTGAGGCCCACCGCGGCGAACTTGGAAGCGGAGTAGCTGGCCAGCGTGGGGAACCCGCTCTTCCCTGCGATGGAGGCAACGTTGATGATCTTGCCGCCACCGCGCTTCTTCATGTGGGGAATCACGGCCTTACTACAGAGGAACAGCCCTTTGACGTTCACCCCGAACGTGAGATCCCAGGCCTCCTCGGGGAACTCTTCCACGGGCGAGACATGGATCACTCCGGCATCGTTTACCAGAATGTCGATCTGGCCCATCTCAGCGACGGTCTTCTCCACCATCGCCTGGACCTGGCCCCATTTGGTCACATCGGCCTGAATCGCGATAGCCCGCCGCCCCAGACCGCGAATCTCCTCTGCCACTTTCAGCGCGCTCTGATAGCCTGCGACCTCTCTGGTGCGGTACTGGTTGTAGGGACTGTCGAGGACATCCGTGTCAACCACCGCGACGTCCGCACCCGCCTGGGCCATGGCCAGGACGATGCCCCGACCAATTCCACGGCCACCCCCGGTCACCAGCGCAACTTTGCCCTCCAGACTCATCTCAGGTTCCTCCTTGAATAGTGAAGCCCGGTTCACACGTCGGGGCCTCACTCACTAAGGCAGACACACCGATCAGTGGGCAAATATCAGTGAGCTCGATCGCCTCCCTTCCTCCTACGCACCGGGTCGATCGACAGTCCGCCCAGCGTAAGCTGGACGCCCCCGGCTGCGAAAGTCACTCGCCTCTCCCCTGTCCCGCGGCAGCCAGAAGCGTGGCGGCGAAGTCCTCCGGCGTGACACCAGGGGACTGGATACCCGCAACCCTGTAGACATCCTGAAAACGACCCAGCACAGTCTCATCTTGAACAGACAGGCCACGCACCGACTCCTCCAGGCTGCTGACCCCGGAAGTTGGCAACAGAGTGAAGTCTCCAGAAAAGCTTAAGTCGTCGATGCGCTCTTCCCGCAAGCGAGCCGTGACTCGGACAAGGCCTCCCGGGGCCTTACGGGCCGCCTCGACTACGCGCAGTCCGTCGTGTATCTTCACCCCCGACTGGCTGGCCCCACCCCTCTGGTACAGCCACTCCTGCTGGAGGAACCCCTCATCCCACTCCCGGGCGAGCGATTCCTCTCGATCGGTGATGACCCCAGGAATAAATTCGGCGTCCAGAGCGGCGCAGGCCTTATCGAGGTAGATGGTTTTCACCTTCTCCGGATCGGGCGTCCATCCCATCTCTCGGGTCATGTTCGTCATGTACTCCCGCAGGCTCTGATATAACTTGTCGCGCATTTTCTCCGAGGGCACTTTGAGCACGCGAGCCATGACCAGAGAGTCAAAGTCGAACATGAGGCTTCCAACCACTACCTCGGCGTCTCCCATGGCGGCGGCACCGGTCCCTCCTATCTTCTTCCCCCCAACGTGGATGTCGTTCAGAGGTCGACGATAGGCTTGAATTCCCAACTCTCGGTAGGTCTCAACCAGGGGCTGAATGTGAAGCGCAAAGCGTCCTTCGATGGAAGGCGGCAGGTGGTCGCTGTGAAAAACCCATTGGGTGAAGAGCTGGTTGCGATCCAGGTAGACCGCGCCCCCGCCCACCTCACGCCGGTACACCGGAAGCCCCTGGGCTCGGCAGAAATCGAGATCGACCTCCCTTTCCAAATCTTGATGGAAGCCGATGCAGACGTAGGGATCGGTGGAAGACACGAGGAGAATCGTATCGGGGTCGTCCGAGGCCATGCCATGGGCCAGGGCATGATATAGGGTCTGCGACCGCAGCGATGGAACAAGCCCCAGGTCAAGGAGACGAATGACCCTCACCGGCCGCCTCCTGAGTACACGCGGGACCGTCCCGCGACGGTCCCCGGATATCTGCACTCTTGAAGCCTGGTATCACGCGCAGCGCCCGAATTCTTCAGATCCCGAGCGCTACTCCTGTTGCCGCTGACTGACTACCATATTAGGGATGCCGAGCGGCTTTTGCAATAGTCAGTTCCGCTTCGTTCTACTATACGCTCTCGCCTTTCCTTGATGCCTTGGGTCAGGTCGTGCCTTGGTACGTGTCCTGCTGCACTAATATCGTGGTTGATCAACCTCTCAGTGCAGTCTTCTTGGGAGAAGCCGGCGCAGGCTCCGAGTGCCGGCCCCAGGGACGCCTATCCGTGGATCGCGACTTGGCTGCCGAGGCACTCCTTCGGCAGCGCCTTCGGCACGCAGTGCCGAGAACGGGAGGGCAAGATGGATCTGGGTCTCAGGGGAAAGGTAGCGCTGATCACGGGGGGTAGTCGAGGTATCGGCAAGAGCTGCGCGATGGTGCTGGGCGGGGAGGGATGCAACGTGGCCATCTGCGCGCGCCGGAAGGAGGAATTGAGCGCGGCGCAGGAGGAGATCAGAGCAACGGGCGTAGAAGTGCTCGCCATCCCCGC
>JAJYKO010000133.1 GCA_021788565.1 Chloroflexota bacterium | reverse complement strand
CCACCGACTGAAGTCTCGATTTCAGGAGGTCAGAACCTGCATGATGAGGCAGCAGTGGAGAATAAGGTCTACGTCGTCGGCGTCGGGTCCGACGGGATATCCGGCCTGCCCCCTCGGGCGAGGGAGATCCTGGACGGGGCCGAGCTATTAATCGGCACCGGCCGGCTGCTCGCCGCGATCCCGGAAGGGAGAGCCGAGCGGTGGGCGGTGAACCCCGGGAAGGCAGAGGTGCTGGCCATGGTCGAGGCGGCCCTGAGCGAACGGCGAGTGGTCATCCTGGCATCGGGGGACCCCGGGTTCTTTGGCATCGGGAAGGTGCTGGTGGGGCGCCTCGGCAAGGAGCGAGTCGAGATCATCCCACAACTGAGTTCGGTTCAGCTTGCTTTCGCGAGGATCAAGGAGAGCTGGGAGGACGCGATCTTCCTCAGCGTCCACGGTCGGTCTCTTGAAGGCATCGCGTCGGCCGTTCAGGGCAAGTCGAAGGTCAGCATCCTCACCGACGACACGAACACGCCCGCCGCGATTGCTCGCGCCCTTTTGGCGAACGGCGTCGCGGGCTACCGGGCCTACGTGTGCGAGAACCTGGGCGGACCCGACGAGGCGGTGCGTGAGGCCGACCTCGCTACCCTGACGAACATGGAGAGCGGCCCCCTCAACGTCCTGATCCTCTTACGGGAAGAGGACGAGGTAGCGGCGCGGACTCGCGCCGCGAGCGAGCGTAGCGTCACGCCCGACGTTGCCATTGCCCGCTCCTGGCCGCACGGGATACCGGAAGAAGAGTTTCACCAACGCCATCCCCATAAGGGCCTGATCACGAAGCTGGAGGTTCGAATGGCCTCCCTCGCCAGACTGGGCCTTCAGGAATCCAGCGTGGTGTGGGACGTCGGCGCGGGATCGGGGTCCGTGGCGATCGAAGCGGCGATGATCGCCAGGGACGGTCACGCCTATGCCGTCGAGCGAGACGACGAGGGCATCGATCTCATTCTGAAGAATCAGGCGAAGTTCGGGACCCACAACCTTTCCGCCATCCACGGAGAAGCCCCCGCTGCTCTGGAAGGCCTTCCCTCCCCCGATGCCGTCTTCATCGGGGGAAGCGGCGGTAACCTCCCTGCCATCCTGGACGTCGTGGCTCGTGAGCTTCGGCCGTACGGACGGGTCGTGATCAACGCCGCCACTCTCGATACAGCCGGAGTTGCGGTGACCGGGCTCCGGGAGCGAGGCTTCGCCGCGGACGTGACGCTGATACAGGTTTCCCGGAGCAAAGATGTGGCGGGCATGACCCGCTTTGAGGCATTGAACCCGATCTTTATCGTGGCAGGGACGAGTACTCAGAAACGAGGCAGCGGGCCGGCAGAGCCGCCGGCCCCTACAGCTACCACGTAGGGGCCCGCGTCGACCATTCACACCAGTCGCGCTCATCGATGCGTGATCGCATGCTATCACGACATCGGCAGGGAGGTTGAAATTGACCGAAATCCGAGAGCCAGCCGGTTCCGGAACCTTCTTCGGGGTCGGGGTCGGTCCCGGTGACCCGGAGCTGATAACGATCAAGGCGCAGCGGGTGCTTCGGGAGGCGCCGGTAATCTGCCTGCCCAAGAGCAGGGAGGAGGGCGCCAGCTACGTCCGCACCTTCGTTTCCCACCTGATCGACCCGTCGCGCCAGCAACTGGTCGAACTTGTCTTCCCGATGACAAAGTATCGCTCGGTCCTGGAGCAGCACTGGGCGGCTGCCCTGGAGCAGGTTCTGACGCCGCTTCGACGGGGACGCGATGTCGCCTTCGTCACCGAAGGCGACCCCTTCATCTACAGCACCTTCATGCACCTGTACTGCCTGGTCGTTGAGAGCCATCCCGAGATACCAGTCAAGGTGATTCCGGGGGTTTCGTCCATCAACGCTTCGGCCGCCGCCGCCGGACTGCCACTGGTGGACGGGGCGGAGAGGCTTGCCGTCCTCCCCGCGACCTACGAGGGGGATCAGCTTGCCGAAGTACTGAGGCTGTTCGACACGGTGGTGCTCCTCAAGGTGAATCGTGTGTTCGATCGCGTCCTGGGTGTGCTGGACGAGCTGGGCCTGGCGGAGCAGGCGGTGTACGTGAAGCGGTGCGGATCGGAGGAGCAGGAGGTCGTGCGCGACGTGAGGACCCTTCGCGGAAAGGAGCTCGACTATCTGTCGCTGCTGATCGTGAGAAAGCAGGGCAAAGCAGGATGACAAAAGAAAAGGTGACTGTTTACTTCATCGGGGCCGGACCCGGCGCGCTGGATCTCATGACGGTTCGGGCCCAGCGAATCATCCAGTCGGCCGATCTGATCCTCTACGCCGACTCCCTGGTCAACGAGGAGATTGGCACTTTGGCCAAACCGGGAGCCGAGGTTGCGGGGAGCTCGGGGTTGACGCTCGAAGAGATCGTGAGCAGGATGGTCGAGGCGGCCCGGGCCGGGCGGGTTGTAGCCAGGGTCCACAGCGGGGATCCGAGCATCTACGGCGCTATCCGAGAGCAGATGAATGCCCTGGCCGCGGCGGGGATCGGATATGCCGTCGTGCCGGGGGTGAGCTCGCTTTTCGGTGCCGCCGCCGAGCTGGGAGTCGAGCTGACGGTCCCCGAGGTCAGCCAGACGATCATCATCACGCGGGCGGAAGGGCGAACGCCGGTCCCCGACACGCAGCGGCTTCGAGACCTGGCGTCTCACCGCGCTACCCTCGCGATCTACCTCAGCGCAGGCATGATCGATAGGGTCGTGACCGAGCTACGAGACGGCGGTTACCCCGAGGAAACCCCGGTGGCAGTAGTGTACAGAGCGACCTGGCCTGACCAGCGAATCCTGCGTGGCACGCTCTCGGATATCGCAGCGGCCGTCCGCGCTGCCGGGATCACCCGGCAGGCGCTGATACTGGTCGGGGATGCGCTGAGGGCGATCAAGGAGGGCAAGCCGGCCGCCGCATCCCTGCTATACGACCCGTCTTTCGGCCACGGCTACCGCAAAAGGGAATGATTGCCGTGCCTGATCCGCAGGAAAGTGAATCGCAGCCTCAGCCCGGGATGGCTCGGCAGAAGGGGATGGCGAGCCTCCTGGCGAGCCGCCACGTCGCGCAGGACCGCCGCCCCCATCTGGAAGCCGCCATTTCGGCCGAGCCCACCGACCTGGGTAGAAGGGCTCAAAGAGCAAGTGTTGGGAGACCATCACATGGCGGCTCAGCAGGAGCTTCGCCCTCCCGGGCCCTTGCCATCCCTGAGGCCATGGCCGAAAGCGGCTCCATCCATGAACTATCCCGTCCAGTCGCTGTAGTGGCGGTGAGCCTGCCTGGCTGCCGGCTCGCGCTTCGGCTTCGGGAAGGCCTGCCCGAGAGCGCGCTCTACCTGCCGGAAAGGTTCTCGCCCCGTGACGAGCCTGACGTCTACCCGTGGAGCGGACGCGCGGCCGAGTTGATGGCCGAGCTGTTCGGCAAGTATGGCTCCATCGTCGTCTTTGGGTCGGTGGGGATGACGGTGCGGCTGATCGCGCCGCTGGTCGCGGACAAGCACATCGATCCCGCGGTGGCGGTGGTCGACGATACGGGCCGTTTCGTCGTCAGCCTGCTCTCCGGTCACCTGGGCGGGAGCAACGCACTCACGGAGCGAGTCGCGGCGCTGCTGGGGGCTCAACCGGTTGTGACTACCGCCTCGGATGCGCTGAATACGCTGGCGGTGGATCTGCTGGGGCGCGAACTGGGCTGGCGGATCGAGAACGTCGAAGAGGTGACCCGCGTGAGCGCGGCGGTAGTGAACGGCGAGGAGGTGGGTCTGCTCCAGGAGGCCGGAGAGCCGAACTGGTGGCCCGCTGGGAGGCCGCTGCCGTCCAACGTGCTGCGCTTCTCGACGCTGGGGGAGTTGGCAGCCCGACATTGTCGAGCAGCCCTCGTCATCGCTGACCGCCTGCTTTCTGATACGGACCGCCCCTCGGTGCCGTTTGTAATTTACCGGCCCCGCAGCCTCGTGGCAGGAGTCGGCTGCAACCGGGGTACGAGCGCCGAGGAGATCGAAGTTGGCGTAAGAGAGGCTTTCGAGCGTAACGATCTCGCCCTCGCGAGCCTGCGGAAGCTGGCGACCGTGGACGTGAAGCGAGACGAAGTCGGGCTCTCCGAGTGTGCCGAGAGGCTCGGGGTTCCCGTGGAGTACTTCTCAGCTGAGACCCTGGACGGCGTGGCAGGGGCGCCCAACCCGTCGGTCGTGGTGCAGGAGCGGATAGGGACGCGGGGCGTGTGCGAGCCGGCCGCTATCCTCGCCAGCGGCATGGGCCGGCTGCTCGTACCGAAGACGAAGACACGCAACGTGACCGTCGCCGTTGCCCGAATGCGCTTCTCGTGACCAACGGCACCGTAGGAACCAACTGGAGGTCTAATGAATATGACGCGCGGCAAGCTGTACGCCGTTGGACTCGGGCCCGGCTCCACCAACCTGCTGACGCCCCAGGCGAGGGCCGCCCTGATCGAGAGCCAGGTGATCGCCGGCTACCGAACGTATCTGGCCCTCATCGAACCACTCCTGGCGGGCAAGGAGATTCTGGCCAGCGGGATGATGCAGGAGGTAGCCCGCGCCAAAGCCGCGGTCGAGGCTGCCGCTGCCGGCAAGGTGGTCTCGGTCGTGTGCAGCGGAGACCCGGGAATATACGCCATGGCCGGCCTGATCTACGAGGTGCTCCGGGAGCGCGGCTGGCATCGGGGGGGCGACGTCGAGGTTGAGGTCATCCCCGGGATAGCCGCCATCAACGCCGCGGCCGCTTTGCTTGGAGCACCGTTGATGCACGACTTCGCCGCGATCAGCCTCAGCGATCTGCTCACACCGTGGGAGGTCATCGCCCGGCGGATCGACCTGGCCGCCCAGGCCGACTTCGTGATCGGCCTCTACAATCCGAAGAGCAACCGGCGAGTCCGCGAGTTAGCCGACGCCTGCGAGATACTCGGCCGGCATCGGGCACCCGAGACCCCGGTGGGTATCGTTCGCGGCGCGTATCGGGAGGACCAGCGAGTGGTAGTGACCGACCTCGCTCACCTTCCGGAGCAGGAGGTCGACATGCTCTCGATCGTCGTGGTGGGCAACTCCAGCAGCTTCGCCTTCGAGGGGCTGATAGTGACGCCACGCGGCTACAGCGCCAAGTACGACCTGGCGCCGGCCGCCGAGACGAAGCAGCGGTAGTGGGGCAAGGCGGGCCGGCAGGGCCGCCGGCCCCTACAGGGGTGTAGGGGCGGCCGTCTCTGGCCGCCCGCATGCGGGGCAACTACCCAATCAACGACCTGAAGACCATTTGCGGTCCGGGAGGGCGAGCCTCCCCTTTGCCCGTCCCGATATCAACCTCACCTGCGAAGCAGGCTGACCTAAAGATTGGCTGGGGCGAGGCTATCCGCAGACGTCGACCGCCATCTCCACCGCCAGGCGGACCGCGGGACGACAAACCAGTTCCATCCCACGGTTCTTCTTGAAAGCCACCTGGCCTTCTGGAGTCAAGAAATCGCACCCCGTCATGGCGCGACACTCCACAGTGCCGAACCGCGCTTCGAAGCGCCGAGTCAGCTCCTGAACCCTGGAATAGGTTTCCTCCCGGAGCCCGCGCCGGTCTTCCTTCGTCGAACCCCTCTGCTGCGCGGTAACCAGCCCACACGCGAGCGCGGCGCCGGTGACCGCGCCGCAGGTGAACCCTCTTCGGCTAATCCCCGCTCCGAGGCCCGTCGCCACCTGCCAGAGGTCGTCTCCTTCCAGTCCATAGTAGGCTTGCAGCACCTGCAAGACTGACTGCGCTCAATTGTAGCCGCTGTCGAAGTAGCGCTCCGCCTGCTCCACGGCGTCCATCAGCGTTGGCTTCCCGCTCAAATCCGCAACCTCCTATCTCAGTTCACGAGGGCTGCCACGTCGACTCCGTACCCGGACGCCAGCTGTTTCAGCGTCTCCCAGGAACCATCCGGCAGGGAGATGCCCTCCACCAGCCGCTTTGCCCTGCTGCGCTGCTCGGGCTCGCCGGGCAGCAGCACCTCGTCGAACCCCGCCGCCGGAGGCACCGCCTTGATCTTCTCTACGGTGGCGTCCACGGCCGCCGCGAATTGCGAGGCCGGCCGGAACACCCCGGGGTCGATGGCTACGAACATCGAGCCCGACCGAGTGTAAGTCTCGCCACCTCGCTGCGTCTCCCCTATGTCGTCGGCCCCGGTGAGCGCCTGACCCAGCAGTTCGATCGCAACGGCCAGCCCGTAACCCTTGTGACCGCCGAAGGTCAATAGCGCCCCGCCGTTGTAGAAATCCTCCGCCTCCGTGGAAGGACGGCCGTCCCTGTCGACGATCCATCCCGGCTGCAGCGGCGCGCCCTTGGCCCTGGCAAGTGCGATCTTGCCGGCCGCGACCGCGCTGCTGGCGAAGTCGACCATCACGGGAGGCTCCTTGCCCGCCGGTATCCCGAAGGAGATGGGATTGGTCCCAAAAGCAGGCTTTGCGCCGCCGTACGGGGCCACGCCGGTGGCGCTGGCACCTCCGGTCCCGCCGAAGCCGCCGGCCACCACCATGCCGATCATGCCCGCGTCGTGGGCCATCTCAGAGTATTCGCCCAGCCGGCCTATGTGGTAGGCATGGATGAGGCCCGACATGGCAAGGCCATGCTGCCTACCTTTTTCGATAGCCTTCCTCATGGCAAGCCCCGCGCTCACCTGGCCGAAGGTCCACTTCCCATCGACCAGGCTCGTGACGGCGGTCTCCTTCACCACCGCCGGCTCGGCGGCCGGATCCACGTGCCCGGCGTCGATCGCTTGAAGATACTGGATTACTCTGATCACACCGTGGGAGTCGTGACCCACCAGGTTGGAGTCCACCAGAGCCTCCGTCACTCGCACGGCGTTGGCCTCAGTCGCTCCGGCCGCCAGGAATACGGCCCGGCATACGGTCCGCCATTGTTCTGCTTGAAGGGTAACCACCAACAAACCTCCCAACGATTTCGCGGGGCCGACCGGGCCCGCGGTATAGGCTGCTAGTCCGCGGGCCTGATGATCACCTTCAGCGACTCCTGCGCCGCGGAGGCGATCTGAAAGCCCACTCCCGTCTCCGCCAGAGGGAGTCGATGGGTGATCAGATCCTCCACCTGCACCCGACCGGAACGTAGCATCTCCATGGAGGTCTCGAGGTCCAGCGGCGCTGCGCCGTAGGTGGACATGATGGTGATCCCCTTCACCATCAGCTCGCGGGCATCGAACGCCAGCCTGGTCCCCGGGCCGTGCAGGGCGTACAGCATCACGGTGCCGCCCCGGCCAACGGCCTGTAGGGCCTGCTCGAAGGCCGCTGGGGCCGCGGTGCAGACGATCGCCAGTTCGACTCCGTCGGATCCGGTGATCTCTTGCACCTGTCCCGGCACGTCGTGGCTGGCGTCCAGGACGACATCTGCCCCAGCCTGCTTCGCCGCACGCATGCGATATTCGTTAGTGTCGGTGGCGATGACGCGCCCAGCACCGGAGGCCCGAGCCTGCAGGATGTTCAGCAGGCCCGATATCCCGCTGCCCAGAACCAGGACACTCTGCCCGGGGCGCAGGCCGGCCAGCCGCTGTCCTCGAACCACGCAGGCCAGAGGCTCGATGAAGGTGCCCACGTCGAAGGGCATCTCATCCGGCAGCTTGAACACGCCACGATCCACGTTGATCGCTGGAACTCGCAGATATTCGGAGAAGCCGCCCGGGTCGAAGTTGGTGGTGCTGAGCGTGTCGCACAGGGTGTGATACCCCTTCAGGCAGTAGTGGCAGGAGTTGCAGGGCACGTGGTGCGAGACGAAGACCCGGTCCCCAACTCGGTATCGCCTCACGTCCTCGCCGACCTCGACTATCTCACCCGTGATCTCGTGGCCGAGGACTCGGGGCGCCTTCTTGATGCGGTACCACTCCACCACGTCGGAGCCACAGATGCCGCTCGCGATGACCTTGACGAGGAGCTCGTCCCGCTCGATTCGGGGCCGTGGCATCTCCTCGAGTCGCACGTCCCTGTTGTTGTAGTACATCGCCACGCGCATGGGTCTAGCCTTTCAGGGAAAGGAATAGGTCGTAGGCGGCCTCAGGGGTCGCCCCCTCGTGCACAACGGCGCGCACCGCCTGAACCATCGCCAGCGGGGCCTCCGACTGGAAGATGTTGCGGCCCATGTCGACTCCCGCGGCGCCCGCCTGCATGGCGCTGTACGCCATCACCAGCGCTTCCTTCTCCGGCAGCTTCTTCCCTCCCGCGATAACCACCGGTACTGGACAGCTCTCCACCACCCGCTCGAACCCGTCACAGTAGTAGGTCTTGACGAGACGCGCTCCCAATTCGGCGGCTATCCTGGATGCCAGGCTCAGGTACTTGGCATCGCGCACCAATTCCTTCCCCACAGCCGTCACGGCCAGGGTCGGGATCCCGTAGCGCTCCGCCTCGTCCACCACCTGGGTGAAACCGAGCAGCGTGTCGCGCTCGAAGCGCGCCCCCACCATGATGGAGAAGGCGACGGCGGAGACGTTGAGCCGGATGGCCTCTTCCATGGATACAACGGTCCCCTCTCGGAGCAGCTCCTCACTCAGGATGCTGGTCCCTCCAGACACCCGAAGAACGATAGGGGTGTCGATCTGCGGAGAGACGTAGTAGCGAAGCGCACCCCTGGTCAGCATCAAGCTGTCTACGTAGGGCAGCAGAGGAGCCGCCATCTCCCCGAGCTGTTCCAGACCGCTGGTCGGTCCCATGAAATAGCCGTGATCAACCGCCAGCATCACCGTCTTCCCGTCCCGGGGATTGACGATCCTGGACAGCCGATTCTGCATCCCCCAGTCCATTTCCGATACTCCTTTTTCGTGAAGACACGTTTCGTAAGAACACAACACTTCCAGGCAGAAGAGCCGAAAAACAGGCCATTGTGTAGTGCCGCACCACTTTGACGTCAGGCCGGCGGGATGTCAAGAGCCTCTCCCCGCGTTTCCCGAGGTAGACGCATCTTCGAATGTCTATCGACTCGAGTAAGGACGGCCGGTTCTGGCAGACCGCGGGCCGGCAGGGCGTGCCACGAGCGATCGCAGCGTCACGCGGCCCCTACAGGTATTGCTAGGGACTCTTAATCCGTGCGTGGAGCAGGCGGATAGAGGGGGGAAAAAGGCCACAGCCCCGGAGGGCCTGGCGCGCAGCAAGGGAGCGCAAGGCCTGAAGCTAAGCGCAGGGGGCGCCAAGGCCTGAAGGGCCGGCCCAGGATAGCCCAGGGCCGCCGCCCTGGGAAATGGGTGCAACATCTCGGACAGAGCCCTGAAAGGGCGAGCCCACCCCGGCCCTCCGCTAGGCCGCCCTTTCAGGGCTCACCCCGGGTGCGGCCTTCCTCCCTGGGCGTTGCCCAGGGCTGGCATAGCTCGCCCCGTTGGGGCTTGGGTCCGCACATCAAGGTATCGCTCCAGCCGAATGAGATGCGTCGGCCCTGCGTCGTTTCCAGTGGGATGTTCGGAACAGTACGATGGCGGCGGAGAAGCGGGCCCCTAAACCAAAGCCAGGATGAAACCCGCGGGGTCTCGGGGATCACGGCGCGTCAGTTCAGGATCAGGGGCCAAAGACCCCGCGGGTTTGGTCGCCGCTCGACTTTAGTTCGGCATGGTTCGTGGAGCAGCCGAATTGGAGTGACAGTTCGGGAGGGCGCGTGAGCGCGACGCTGCGCTCGCTCGCGTCCCGGCGAGCCGCCAGTTGCCCCACCC
>JAJYKO010000132.1 GCA_021788565.1 Chloroflexota bacterium | reverse complement strand
AAGCTGTACCCCAATGACCGCGCCGGAACACGGCGGTTCCTCGACGGATTCGCGAGCCACCTGCAGGAGGCATGCATCGGGTCGATCAGCGAGGTATTCGACGCCGAGGCGCCATTCACTCCACGGGGTTGCATCGCTCAGGCGTGGAGCGTGGCAGAGGTGCTGCGGAGTTGGGTGAAGACGGCGGAGTAAGATCGACCGCCGGCAATCAGGCGCGATGCCGGTTCCCGCCGGAGATGCGGCTTTCCCAAAGGCCACGCAGTCGATCCAACGCGGAGGCTATCGGGTCCAAGTCCGGGGCCACGGGTAGGGGCGGCCCATAGCGCAGGTGGCCATAAGCATCGGAGACAGCCCTCACTTCCGCGGCGCCTTCGGGTGCGACCCGGTCGAGGCGAGCCTCGTACTCCAGGGGCGTCTCCGCGATGTGACGCGGATGGCCGATGGCAGCTCCCAGACGTAGCAGGCCACGATAGAGGCTCCGGATGTTCGTCTCCTCCTCGACGGCGACGTGCCGACGGCTGATCGCGCCCATCAGTTTGACTTTCGCCGGCCGTAGCCGCTTCAGAGTCCACCGCCACACGGCCATCCATCCCGGCCAGCTCCAGACTGAGTCCCGCACCTCATCCACGTCATCCTGCTCCCAGAACCGCTGGAGTCTGGAGATGGCACGCCAGATGATCCAGGCGAGCACGGCGGTAAGGGCCAGGGCTACCAGCGCCTTCAGAGCGAACAGCAGCGCAGGAGAGATGGCGTCCGACCCCTGCTGCTGGCCCAGTTTTGAGATCCAGCCCAGGTCCGGCTGCTGGGGCTGGGGCTGCTCCGGTCGAGGCTTCAGGACGAGCCGCACCAGGAAGATGAGGGCCTGTACCAACAGCCCAAATGGGATGGCCAGCACGAACACGATCGCGCTCAGGAATGCGTCCAGCCGCCCCATCAGGGAGTCCATGAAAGTGCCGATCCGCTCGAAGGTGAACAGTTTGGCCAGGAGGAGCGTCACGGTCAGAATGCCGGCTACCAGGACGAGGAGCATCGTCAGCCAGGGGCCGCTGGGCGCAAGGGCGGGACTTTGGTGATGGCGGGGCCGGCTGCCGGCGTCGGCGATGCGGGCGAGGGGCATTCCCACCAGTCCGGTGATCAGCAGCACAAGCGTCGAAGGGATCAGCGCATCTGAGGAAAGGCGGATCGCACTTCCCGCCAGCCCCACCAGCGCGAGGAGGCCACATATGGCGATTATCCCAATGCGGAAGCTCCCCTCCATTGTGGCAACATCGGGTCTGGAACGGCCCAGTAACACCCCACGCTGCCATGCCACAGCGGCGAGGCCGCCGGCCAGAATAGCCCGACCCGAGTTTGGCCCATCCAGCCATCGGTTCCAGGCAACCGGATCCAGGGACCATGCCCCGGGGGGATTCAGCTCGGCCATGACAACCAGCGCCACCGCTGCGATGCCCAGCACCACGACCAACCCGCGGCCCGCGATCGCGTGCCATCTGCCAGAAGCCACCAGCCGCGACACCACGACGGCGGACACCAGCAGCAGAAACAGCTCAGGAAGGGCCACAACAGTGCCGTTGCCCGACCAGGCACCCGTCGCGACCGCCCACGCATAGATCCACGCGACCTCGCCCACGAGCAGCAGAAAGTCCAGGACCCGTGCCAGTCCAATCCTCATCGTGCAGACTCCACGCTCAGTCGCCGCTCCTACTCTACGCCGTCACGACGGCCACCGGCGATAGTTCTGGCATATCCCTCCAGCCTCCGGGCGGGCCGATTCTCCGTACCACTACCCCATAAAGCGAAGTCGCCACCTCGCGCCGGCCAGTGAAAACCATCGTTACCCCATGTCCGCTCCTTCGGAGCCCCTGGGCGGTGGCCGCCGCCTCGGGAAAGAGCGACGCGCTCACTATCACCACCGTTGTTCCGAACGGGAGTTGCCACCCTCGCCGTGACAGCAGGTCCTGGAACCGCTCGCTCACCAGCGGCTGGAGGCGGCCCAGCGTCAGCAGGATCCTCTCCGCCTGCTCGGTGCTCCGACCGGGCTCCAGTGCGACGCTCCCGTGACTCTTCTTTTGGAGGCCATTTGTATAGAGACCAACCTGATAGCCCTGCTCCAAACCCCACATAGCGATGGATGCCGCGGCCATTATGGAGAGTTCCAACACGTCGGGGTCGTAGCCGTAACTCCACAGTGCGTCCTCAGCGGTGGCCACATTCAAGAAGATTCCCAGCTTGTGGCTCGTGGTGGCCTCGTAGACCCGGGATTGCATCTGCTGGGAACGGGCCGTGGCGGGCCAGTGGACCCGACGCAGCGAGTCCCCGGGGCGGTACTCACGCACGCCGGCGATGCGGCTAGGGTCTTCGAAGATCCAGCTCTGGGCGCGAAGGTCGCCCAGTGGATGCCGGGCCGGCAGTCCGAGATCCGCGAGCGGGACCACTCGCGGGTAAACCACGAGGCTGTCGGAGATCTCCAGCGTGCGGTCGCACAGGGCAAAGCCGAACAGGTCGCCGGATTGGAGCCGCACCGGGCCCAAGGTGTGCTCGCCCCGAGCCGTGCATATGAGGGTGTAGCGGCGTCGGAGTCGCTCGTAGGGCCGCAGCGCCAGCAGGTTGGCAAGCACGACTCGATTCGGCTTGTACGATGGCTGAACCCGGCCGTGCAGCAGATGGAGCTCCGGCGGCAGCTCATCCTCTGCTTCCAACCACGAGAGGGGCAGCAGTTTCCGATTCACCACCTCGATTTCCAGCTCGACCTGCGCTCCGAAGGCGACATGGACCCGGCTGAAGTGTCGCCGGTACTCGATCCGCTCCAGGGCGAAGCGCTCCCACAATCGGGAGAGGGCCGCGGCAACCAGGAGGGCGAGGGTCAGCAGGAAGAGTGGGGCCTCTCGTGTCGCGACACTCAGGGCGAACAGCAGAAGGAGGGTAACGACCATCTCGCTGGCCAGCAAGAGGCTATACCTCCACGCCGCTGAGATCCTCGACGGGCGCCGGGACGCGAGCCAGTAAGTCCGAGACTACCCCCACGGCCGCGCGGCCGGAGAGGCGGTCCTGGGCAGCCAGGATCAGCCGGTGAGTCAGAATCGGCATGGCCAGCCGCTTCACGTCGTCCGGAAGCGCGTAGTCGCGCCCGGAGATGGCAGCCAGGGCCTGGGCGCCCTTCAAAAGCGCGAGGGTGGCTCGGGGACTCGCGCCGAGGGCGATATCCGCAGTCTCGCGGGATGCCTGGACGATGCTGACGAGGTAGTCTTCCACTGCCTCCGAGACGAAGACGCGCCGGCAGGTTGCCGCCAGTTCCGGCAGATGCTCGCCGGGGAGCGCCGGCTCCAGCGTTTCCAGGGGGCTGGACTCCTGGAAACGGCGGGCGATACGCTTCTCTTCTTCTCGGGTTGGGTAGCCCAAGTTGATGCGCATCAGGAAGCGGTCCAGTTGAGCCTCGGGGAGTGGGAAGGTGCCCTCGAGCTCGATGGGGTTCTCGGTGGCCAGCACCAGGAAGGGCCTGGGAAGGCGTCGAGTTTCGCCGTCCACCGTCACCTGCCGCTCCTCCATAGCCTCCAGCAGCGCCGACTGGGTTCTGGGCGTCGCGCGGTTTATCTCGTCGGCAAGCAGGACGCTGGCGAAGACCGGGCCCGGGCGAAACTGAAACTGCTGTGTGCGCTGGTTGAAGTAGGAGATGCCGGTCACGTCAGAAGGCAGCAGGTCGGGAGTGAACTGAATCCGCTGAAAGGAGAGGTCCAGCGAACGAGCGAGGGCCTTGGCCAGGGTGGTCTTGCCCGTACCTGGGACGTCCTCGATCAGGACGTGGCCCTCACACAGCAGGGCCACCAGAAGCATGGTGACAGCGTCATCCTTGCCTACGATTACCCGGCCAATGTTCTCGCGGATCGCCTTCGCGGCCTCGGCCACGCTTTCGATGCCGGAATCCTTCATGTGCTGCGACCTTTCACGAAGGCTAGATATGCGGTGGACTCCCGAGAGGGAAGATCCATCGATGTCTCGCGGATTATAGCAGGGTATAACGCTCCTGCCTGCTTCACGCACCCCGTGCGCGTTTCCCACAGGGCGTGTACAATGAACTTCCGCGGCCGGCGAGCGAAGGAGCGGTCGCTCCTCACCACCCACGTGTTGCCAACAGTGCCCTCACTTTCGCCCTCTCCAGCGAGATGGGACAGCACGGACCGCCCCACGAATCCTTGAGGACTTATCTGAGGACTTATCTCGTAATGTGCAGGAACCGATACAATGAAGATGCGAATGGACGGCCCCGCCGCCCTCGTGATCACGCTACTCCTATGGTCTTCGGCTTTCGCCGGCATCAGGGCAGCGCTGGAGGCTTACACCCCGGGACAACTGGCGTTGCTCAGGTTTATGGTGGCCTCCGCCGTGATGGCGGCCTTCGCCATCTTCACCCGCATGCGGCTGCCCGAGCCACGGGATCTCCCAGCGGTCGTGATCGCTGGTTTTCTCGGCATCACCGTCTACCACACAGCGCTCAACTACGGGGAGATCAGTGTGACAGCCGGTGCTGCCAGCCTGCTGATAAGCTTGGCGCCGATCTTGACGGCGCTGCTTGCCACGCTCTTCCTGGGAGAGCGATTGGGGATGCGGGGCTGGCTCGGAATTGCGGCGGCCTTCGGAGGGGTTGCGCTGATCGTCATGGGCGAGGGTCAGGGGTTGCGGATCGACCCTGGAGCTTTCCTGATACTGCTGGCAGCCGCATCCCAGAGTATCAACATTGTGATCCAGAAGCCGTATCTGCAGAAGTACACTCCCCTGGAATGGAGTGCCTATGCCGTTTGGACGGGGACACTGCTGATGTTGATCTTTGCGCCCGGCCTTCCCATGGCGATGGTAGCAGCTCCGCTGGATGCGACCCTCTCCGTGGTCTACCTGGGGATTTTCCCCGCAGCGCTGGCCAACATAAGCTGGACTTACATGCTTTCTAAGGCGCCCGCGGCCAACGCGGCTAGCCGGCTCTATCTGGTGCCTGCTCTGGCCATCCTGATAGCCTGGGCATGGCTGGGAGAGATCCCTTCAGCCGTTTCCCTCGCCGGCGGGGCCGTGGCCCTCTCCGGCGTCATGCTCGTCAGCGCCCACGGCGGGTAGCTCAGGCTCCGCCTCGCTGGCGGCCTCTCCTCCAGTAGCGGCGATCTTCTGGGCCTCCGCCAACCGTTCTCGGCCAGTGCGGACGCTGTATGTGGGGTCGGCCCATCCGATGCTTTCGTAGACCGAGGCCACTATCCGTACCAGCTCGGCCACTCCCCCCAGGATGGGGATTCCGCGCAGCTTCAGCCGCAACCCACGCAAGTCCATCTCTTTCCCCTTCCCGCCAAGCATACATGGCAACGGCGGTGCTGTCGACCGTTGTTGCCCTTTCGGTTTAGATTCCGGCATAAAATTTGCACCTCCATTCTTATCGATTGGAAAGCGAAGTGACAAAGAGGAAGGAGAAGGAGAATGCCACAGGGAGTCTGGACGTTAACTCATCTGACGCCCGAGCAGGAGCAGGCCCTGAAGGAAGCCGAAGCAACTCTGGGAGTCAAAGTGCTGCTGGCCTTCTCAGAGGGACAGGTAGTGCCGACTCAACTGAACGAAAGCCAGTTGGAGTACTTGCAGGATCTCGAACAAAAGCTGGGTGTGACTATTGTGGCCGTGGAGCGACCACAGTAAGGACAGATCGGCCACCAGGCCAATCGCCCTGGTTTTCATCGGCGTTTGGATCCAAGTGTCTTATGCGATGTCTCGAGTTTGTGGATAAAGATCGGGGCACCCGAAGGTGCCCCCTCTCCCACTGGCGCCGCGGCCGCATTCAGGCGGCTACATCTTCTTCCTCAGATTGATCCACCGCTTCGACGGAATGAACTCCCCTTGGGGACAATGGATATAGCCGCACAAACTCCGGCGCCTCCAGCAGCCACGACACTCGGTTTTCGTCGAGCGACTCGCGCTTGATGAGTTTGCGGGCAAGTATCCATATCGGGAATTCCCTGTGAGCCACTACCTTCCAAAGTGCCACCTTATCACCTACTCTCGTGAGCTAGAAGAGCCAACAGGCTCTTGCCGGGCTCCCATGCGCCGCTCGCCAGAGGAGGCCGGAGGAGGTAATCAATATCACCATGCTCTTGAGTGAACGCACAACGCGTACCGTACCTCTGGCGGGCGGGCATGGTCCACGGATCGGGGAGCAGGCGGGTCGCTGAGGCGGGGGGGGTCGGGAGGGCGCATGCGCGGGACGCCGCGCCCGATCGCGTCCCGTGCTCGCTCGCCTCACGGCCTGGCGAGCCGCCACGCTGGTGGGGAACAGGCGGCCCAGCCGGAGCTTCGCCCTCCACGCGTGCAACCCCGTCTCGTGAGTCACGCCGGCCAGCAGCTGAGCGTTCGCGGTAGCCAGGAAAAAAACGCAGGGCCCGTTCGAAATCGGACCCTGCTGTCGGTGAAAAGGAAATGGCCCCGGCATCGACCTGTTTTCCCGAGAGGTTGCCCTCTCAGTATCGTTGGCGCTGAGACGTTTCACGACCGTGTTCGGGATGGGAACGGGTGGGACCGCCTCGCTCACGACACCAAGACCAACCGGAGTATAGCACGGCCAATAGACTCCTGCAAGTCGATGTTCGACCTCGCGGACCGACTACTTCTCGGTGATATCGACACTGGTGATGCGCACGTCCTGGGTGGGGACGCTCCGCTCCCCGGTCCGGGGATCGGGGGTAACGGGAACATTCGCTATCTTGTCGAGAGTCTCCAGGCTTGTGGCATCAGTCACCTGACCGAAGATAGTGTAGTTCTTTGGAAGGGCATAGTTGGCATGCATGATGAAGAACTGGCTGCCGTTGGTATTGGGTCCGGCATTGGCCATCGCCACGATCCCCCGGTCGTAGTTTCGGGTGACGGGCTCATCCTGGAAGCGATAGCCGGGGCCACCGGCACCCGTGCCGGTTGGATCGCCCGTCTGCACCATGAATCCCTTGATGATTCGGTGAAACTTAACGTTGTCGTAGAACCCATCCTTTGCCAGGAAAACGAAGTTGTTCACCGTCACTGGCGCGTCTTTGGGGAAGAGCTGGACCTGCATGTCGCCCAGGGTAGTGTGAAGGATCGCAGTGTAGCTCTTGTTGCTGTCGATGGTCATTGCCGGTGGAGCGCTGTACTGCTTTGGCATCGTTCCTCCTTGCGACTTCGTATTTGGCTGGGTAGGAGACTGGGTGGGAGCCGGTGGTGCCGCTGACGGCTGACAGCCTGCCACTGCTATCATGGCCACCAGCAAGATGGGCACCAGAGCCGGGAACAATCGAACTACTCGCATTTGCAGACACCTCGGGGACAATTGGATGTAGTATACCGCGCTATCCAACATCACGCCGAACCGCGATCGGAAGAAAGTAGCGGTTCAGCCCAGCAGCACAAGCCAGATACCGAAGACGCAAATAAGGCTGCCGGCAACGATGCGCCGGTTCACCTTCTCGCGCAGGACGAATACGGACAGCGGAAGGCCGAACATGGGGGAAGTGGAGGTGAGTACCGAAGCCTTCGCGGCACCGGCGTAGCTCACCGCGGTCAGGTACCCGAAAGAAGATGTGGCCGCGAGCGCCCCCGTTAGGGCGAGAGTCACCAGGGCGCGACGGTTTGCGCCCTGCAGCGCTCGCCGCTTGGCGGTGACAGTCTGGAAGCTCACAAGCATGGTGGCCGCGACCGTCATTCGCATGAAGTTGGCGGAAAGCAGATCGACGCCCACCAGGCCCTCTCTCAGCATGACCGTAGCACTCGCCCAACAAGCCGCGGTGCCGATGGCCAGTAACAGGCCCCTCCGATCGGCACCACCCAGCAGGGAGCGTATGTTCCCCAGCGGACCGTGCGGAAAAGCCAGCAGGTAGACCGAGGTCAGAACCAGAAGAGTGCCAGCGACCTGCAGCCACGTGACCCGCTCCCCAAGAATGACCGCCGCGAGAACAGTGGTCATCAGCGGCTGAATGCTGGAGATCGGCATTGCCCTGGAGGCGCCGATCATCTTCATGCTCGTCACGAAGGCGGCGTTGCCAAGACCCTGGCCGATCATGCCAGAAGCAACGATCAGGGCAACGCTTGTCAGGGGTGTAACCAGCAGCAGACCTACGTGACCGAGCAACACGAGCAGCACCGCGACGGTTAGCGCCGCGAAGCTGGAGTTCAAGCCGTTCACCATGATTGGGTTAATGCGATTTGCTTGGGACCGCATAACGGTGCTGACGACGGCCCAGGCGGCGGCCGCTCCCAGGCCGCCTAACTCACCTATCACTGATGTCACTTCCTCGGGGCGAATTCTCGAAACCGGAATCCCCAGCGGCTCGGCGCGACGGGGAACCCGACGGGGACGCCATTGTAACACCCTTGGCAACCTTGTCGTAGAGCAAGCGACGGCGGATGGAAGCGAGTGGGGGACGGCCCCCACTCACCCTTCGAAGGAGGGGCTGCCGATCTCGGCGCTCAGCGCGCCCATCTCGTTTCGCAGCTGCGTTGCTTTGTCCAGGAACGCGGAGACTTTATCCTGCTCCGATCGCACGAAGCGCAGATATGGGGCTACGGCTGTCTGGGTTCGCGCCACAGAAGCTGCCAGCTCTGAGCTGAGCTGCTGAGTCAGGGCCTCAGATAGCTGCATTCTCAGCTCGTCAGTCCGCTTCCGGAATTTCTTCTGAACGGACTGTTTGCGAGCAGGAATTATGAACATTCCCAGTCCGGCGACTAGAGTGCCCGCCAGGATTCCAGTAACATCCGCCGCTGCTGTACCAAGGAGGAACACCACGAGCGCACCAAGCCCCAGGGCACTCGCCTCCGCGAGGGCAGTGTGAGCCACCGCCTCCCGCATGGTATCGCCCAGCGCCCGCGCCTCGGCATCGCGGTCATAGCCCGCGATCACGCGACGGGCGGAACGGCTGACATTCTGGATCAACTCCTGTCTGCTGGTATCGAAGTCCCCGCCGACTTGGCCTAGCACGACTCCATCGAAACCCGTCTGCCGACGACGTGCCAACTCCTCGACCACTTTCTCCCAGAGTCGGATCTCTCTGTCCACGACCCACTTGGCGATGGAGTCCACGCTCTGATCGATGCGCTCGGCGGTGTTGGCGATCACCTTCCTCTCGAACTCGCCGCGAATTTTATCGGCGTTGATCAGATCGAAGATCCGGCCCAGCCGAAAGGTCTCGTCGAAGAACACGTCTGCTCGCTGCGAGAGTTCGTACACGATGTTTTCCACTTCATGCAGACGGGTGGTCAACTCGGCACGCATATCCTCCTGGTAATAACCAAGCTGTGCCTCAATGCTCTCTCCGGTGCGAGCATCCTCGGCCAGAAGCTCAAATCGCGCATGTGCCGCGGCCTCGTACCTCTCCCCCACCCGCATAGCTACGCCCAGGGGGCTCGACAACTTGAGCTTGATTCGGTTCTCGGCCGTGAGGTTGTCCGTGATGAAGCGCCGGAGGCGAGCGAAGTCGGGGTCGTTCGCGGGAGTGCCACCCTCACCCGGAGCGAGCGGGCCGGCAGGGCCGCCGGCCCCTACAGGCTCCTCACGCTCCTCGCCGGCCCCTACAGGCCTCTCGCTCTGCCCGTCGCCCTGTCGCCCACTTGCCCACACCCCTCGCTCCGCGTCGCGGGCTCTGCGGGCAGAAACGGGAAAAATCTGCGGCCGAAAGCCCAATAAAGTCTGAACGTTCTGCCCGACGAACTCCAACACCTGGCGCAACTCGACGTCGCTTCGAAGCAGGTCGATCTTGTTTATCACCAGGACGACCTTCTTGCCCCAA
>JAJYKO010000131.1 GCA_021788565.1 Chloroflexota bacterium | reverse complement strand
GGTTGAACGTGTTGGTCTCCAGCACCAGTGTCGCCTTGTCTCCCGTGATGACCTCGCTCGGGATCGTGACCTCGACGGGGACGTAGTTGCCGTGGGTCGCCGGAAGCTGCATCTCGCCCAGGGTCCGCCCAGCACTGGTGAGCCGCACCTCGGCGGCCGGTTGTCCATCTGGTCGGAAGCTGCCGATCATGAGCCGGACCTTGATGGGGGTACCGCGTCGGACTACCGGTAGATGCATCTGGGCCTTCTCCGCGGTCCAGCGATACCAGCCCCCACCCACCTGCTGGAGGCCGTAAAACCCCTCCCCGTATTCCGGCACGATCAACTCGTGTCGCAGCCAGAGGCCGACACTGCGCTTCAGGAGGCCAAAGGGAGTCTTGTCTACCGGGAAAGGGAAGTAGACGAAGAGGACGCTCTTCTTTGCCCGCGACGGGACGAAGCTCATGAAGGAGGCGTTGACAAAGAGATCGTAATCCTCCGTGTAGTCGCCCAGGCGATGGAACGGCAGGTCAGGGATGATCCGAAGACCGATGCCCGCGAGGTCCACATGGAGCTTGGACTCAAGGTCGCGGAGGGCCGTTGGGCGGTGGGTGATAAGCTCCACATCGTTCCCTTCGGCCAGGGCTTGGGCAGCGATCAGGGTGTACCGCTCTCCGCCCCCCATGGTGTGCAGCCAGCGGTTGTAGATGCCTACCTTCACCCGGCCACCATCCAGTTCAGCAGCTTGGCGGAGGGTACCACCTCGCGTCGGGCCAGGGCGCGACGTTTGGCCACCGTCCCAGGAAGCAGCCCGAGCAGGGATGCCACCACACGAAACTGAATCCTCACTCTGGCACCGACCGCGGCTCGGTCGGGCGCACGGAGGAGGAGCGAACGACCGTAGCGACCTAGGTTGAGAGCGACCGAGGCGAAGTAGCGAGCGTGCTCCGAGATGGCGAGGTTCAGCGGTGCGTTCTTGCTCAGCATCAGAAGACGGTTCCGTTCCACGTGAAAGAGAAACAGTGGAGACCACTCCACGCTGCTGGCAGCGTGGACGTGTCGGACCACGGCGTCGGGGACGTAGACGACCTTCCACCCGCAGCGACGCATCCGCCACGATAAGTCCATATCCTCGTAGTACATGAAGAAGTCATCGTCGAAGAAACCCACGTCCTCGAACATCGCCTTTCGAAGCAGCAGGGCGGCCCCGCACCCGGCGAACACCTCTTCCCGCCGATCGTACTGCCCTTCGTCGTCTTCCTGAAACACCTCGGTACCACGGACCAGCGCGCCCCTGTCCCGGCCGGAGCCATCGTGCAGGACCAGGGTTCCCGCGTTCTGGATCACCGGCGTCGCGCTTCGAACCAGTTCCAGCGGAAGCTGGATTTCGATCTCCGTCGGCCCGGCGCTCAGGTCCCAGGACCCCAGTACAGTCTCACCAAAGCTGATGGTGACGCTGACCGGGCTGCCGTCGGGCCTGGGGGCCGATGCCATCAGGCGGAGAGACGCAGGTGCGCCGTCGCGCCTGAGTCGCAGACCCATCGTTGCTCGTGGGCCAGACCACCGGAAGGCGCCGTTCGGCGACGGCTCCCAGCCATAGAAGCCCTCCATGTACTCGGCATCCCTGAACTCACCAACCTGCAGACAGCGCGCACCGTGTACCTGGATGCCCAGTTCCCGCTGATCGGAAGAACCCTGATCGCCCGGCCTGAACGGTGTGGCTGTCAGTTCGATCTTTGCCCTGTTGTGCTGGAACAGCAGCTTCGAAGTGCAAGCACCCGCCGCCGGATCCTGCTCAGCCGCCTCCACCAACCGCGAGAGCCAGTGAGGGTCCACAGACGTGTCGTTGTTCAGCAGCACCACGTAATCCGCGGTTGCCGAACGCATAGCCACGTTGTTGCCCCCGGCGAAGCCAAGGTTGCGATTGTTTCTTACAACGCGAACGTTGGGAAAACGTTTCTCCGCAACCTCCACCGATCCGTCCTTGGAGACGTTATCCACCAGCACGACTTCGTAGTGGTCACTGGGGTAGTCCAGGCGGGCCAGGGAACCGAGGCAGTCGCCCAGAAAGCGCAGGCCATTATAGTTGAGTACCACCACCGACACAAAAGGCCGGGCAGTGCTACTTCCCACCGAGCAACCTCTTGGCCGCAAAATACAGCCTGAACGGAGGTGTGGCGTGGTAGCGCTCCAGGTTTCCCTGCAGCTGAGCGATGAGTCGCTCCTTCCCCTCTAACTCCCGTGCGTAGAAGGCATCTTTCTCGACGATAGCGCTCTGAAGGAACTCGGCATGCTCCTGGAGCCGGCGAAGTGAGTCTTGCACGGCGATACCCTCGGCCGCCCACGCTGTTGCTTCTGCGATGGTGCCGGCGCTCATCCGGCGGACGGCGATGCCGATGTCGCGCGGGTCTCGTCCGTCCTGGAACAGTTCGTCCGGCCTCCAGGTTCGGTCCACCCGCAATTCCACTTTGACGGGGCCGGCCGCGTGTTCGGGAATCGGGAAGAAGAGATGCTTCAGCTCCCACGGAATGCTGAAGAAGGCGTGCCCCACCAGTTGGCCGACAATCCGAACCTCCAAATGGACCGGGTGCTGGGCGAGATCCGGGTGTGGGGCCATAGCCACGATCTCCAGCACCCCCGGTCCCTCAACCGGCGGCTCGACGTAGCACCATGCCTCGCCCGCTGTACAGGTGTACTCCGACTCGGCCGCGTACCACCCTGCACCCACCGGCAGCTCCCTCTGGTTCGATCGGAATTCGATCCGCGGCCGGATGAAGCGCCTCAGGAACAGCTGATCGCCCCAACGATCCATCAACGTCCGCAGGTTCTGCCGGATTATCGCCTGCCGCTCCGGCATCGGGGTGCCGAACAGTTGGTGGTGAACCAGGCAATCGGGCGTGTAGATCACCCTGAAGCCGGCCGCCCGGGCCCGATAGCAGTAGTCGGTGTCCTCGTGGTAGCCGAAGCCGTACGACTCGTCCAGCAACCCGACGGCGTCCAGCACCTCCCGCTTGATCAGCATGCAGTGTCCACCGACGTAGCACACCTCTCGCTCTTCGGAAAGGGAAGGATCGTCAGGGAGCAGCCCCTCGCCGATCATTCGGGCCGAGCCGTCGAAGGCGATGTAGGCTCCAGCCAGCTGCACGCGGCCGTCCGGGCCGACGATCTTTCCGCTAACGATGCCGACGTCCGGCGAGCGCTCGGCGGCGGAGAGCAGGGCCGTGAGCCATCCCGGGGTCACCCTGGTGTCGTTGTTCAGCAGCAGGACGTAGCGGCCCTTCGCGGCGGCGATCCCCCTGTTGGCGCCCCTCAGAAAACCCTCGTTGGTCTCGTTGGCGATGACCGTCGACTCCCCGAAGCGCTCGCGCAGGTAGGCGACGGTGCCGTCAGCCGACGAGTTATCCACGAAGACCAGTTCGTGGGGTTCCGGAGTGCACGCGACGATGCTATCCACACACTCCCGGGTCTGCTCCAGCCGGTTATAGGTGACTATGACGATGCTGGTGAGCCGTGCAGCGCCTTCACTTACAGCCATAAATTGACCTAACCACAGTCAGTCCACCTTCCCCCGGCAGTGCAAAGACGACGGACATCCGTAATGCTGTGTCGAGGTGCAGGAAAGGAGGGCACATCTGCGCCTACCGGAAGAAACCCATAGCGTGATAAGCGAATACCGACACCATTTCAGCAGAAATGCGGACGTACAAGCGGCGTCGAGAGCTCCAAAATTACCTCGGTTTGGAGACCTCGGCCAGCCACGAGAGACCCATGGCGAGCGCGACCAGGGATCTCGCGGCCGGTGATCCACGGACTGTTCTTGGTGCCCGTTTGGCAACGACCAATCATAGCAGCGCGGCCCAGGGTGGGCAACTTCCGGCCAGTAACCAGCTTCCACAACGTCTTGTCTTCGCCCCCGTCCTCTTTCCCCTATCAGGTCATGCCCGCGCCAACCAATCCAAGGAGGGGGATGCGCAGTTAGAGGTGAGCGCCGTGTTGCAGCGGATATCTAGCGTCGCTACACTGTGCGACCACGGTCAGTGTCTCAGCTGATTGACTCATCTTTATCCGCTTCGCTGCCGTTGTCTCTTTTCACGCCAGGAGCCGCAGAGATTCCCGGCTGTTCGGGAGGACCAAGCTGTTCCCGAAGGTGCTCGGTAACGGAATGTCGCAGATCGGACTTGCTCGTATGAGCCGCATCCAGATTGCGGACAAGTCTTCTAAGCTGAGCTTCATTTTAGGTGCCCTGGGAACGGCGGCACTTCTTCTCGTGTTGTACTACTGGCGGTTGGACCAGGCGCCGCCATATCTCAACCAGGACGAAGCGGGCTTCGGGTTGGCTAGCTATCTGCTTTCCACCACTGGACGCGACTACTACGGTAACCTGCTGCCTGTCTATGTAGGCTACTTTGAGAATCATCAGATAGCCGGCGCCATGATCGCCTATTGGGCAATACCTTTCACGAAGGCCTTGGGGCTATCCGTTGTCTCCCTGAGAGCGAGCATGGCAACAGCCGGCATTCTGAGCCTGGCACTGTTCGCTTACCTTGGATGGCGGCTGTGGAAAAATCGCTGGGTTTCCCTGGCCGGGGTTTGGATACTCGCTACTTCGCCCCTCTTCTTCATCCAGTCACGGCTCTTCCTGGAATTGTTCCTGCCCATCCCATTCATCGTGGGATGGCTGATCGGCCTTGTGGAGTTCGAAAGGCGTGAAGACGAGCGCCTTCTCCTTTTCTTGAGCGTTATCTTGGGTCTGGGCTTCTACTCGTATGGCACGGCCAGGATGATCATGCCGGTGTACCTGGCTCTGACACTGATTGTATACAGGCTCAAGGGCGCTTGCTCCTGGAGAACGTTCGTCGGCGCGCTGGTCGTTTACGGCCTGATGATGATACCGGCGGTGGCCTTCACACTTCAGGATCCCAATCTATACATGGCTAGATTCGAGGGTCTTACGTGGCTGACCGGTGATCTCTCTCCCTATTCCGTCGTCGCCACATACCTGCAGCACTACCTCGAGTGCTTCGATCCGCTGGATCTGTTCATCAAGGGTGACAGCTCCTTGGTTCATTCCACGGGACGCGCAGGCGTGTACCTGCTCGCCAGCCTGCCCCTCGCTGCAGCCGGCAGCGTGAGACTTGCCTCTCGAGCGATCTCGAAACGCGACACCCTGGCCGCACAGGTCCTGATGGCCTTTCTGCTGTTTCCTGCCCCGCTGGCGCTCCTGTCGGAGACACACGCTCCGGCCAGAGCAACGTACGCAGTCCCGCTGTACGCTCTCATCTGTGTGACAGGACTAGTCGCCGTTGCCGAGTTCTGCCGGAGAAGCCACCTGGCGCGGCTGGCTCTGATTGCACTTGTGTTGGTGTACGCGGTGGAAGTTGGCGAGTTCTTTGCCGATTACTTCGGGGCATACCCGGCAAGAGCGGTTGAGGCCGGCGACTTCAATGGGAACAAACCAGAGGCTTTCCGCATCTTGCTGCATGGTGCCCCAGCCGAAAGAGTCTACTTCGACTTCGAGGACACGACGAGCCTCACCTATGTCAGGTTCTTCCGTGCCGCATACGGTTTTACGGGCACCATCTTGCCGGTCACGCCTTCCGTCGCCAAGGGGTTGGCCCCGGGTGCACGGATTCTAACTCTCGAGCCGAAGGCATTTGGTAGCAGCTTCAAGGCGGCGGCAGTTGTGCCAGAGATCGTTCCGGGGGTTCCAGGTTATACTATTCTCACCAAGATCGGGCCTGCCCGCTAACAGATCCCAAAGGGACTATCTCACTGGTCTCGTACCGCGATAAGCACGGTCATCATCCCGTGGTTGTCGCTGTAGCTATCCGGCCAGTCGTTCATGGCCAGACGAAGCTGTCCCGACGCGTTTGCGGTCACAGTCGCGCCCACGCCGATAACGAACGGAGCCGCTTCACCGATTCGGCCAACCAACGCCCCCCACGGGGCCGACGGCGCAACTACGCCTGCGCCCTCTTTCCCGTTCCCATCCGGGCCGTAGTCTGCACCGTTCGGGCCGTTGTTCCATCGGCCGAACGCCGAGATAGATAGCTTTTGGCCAGCCACCACGTTTATCTGTGCGTTCTGCCACGGCAGATCCGCATGTATATCTACTGCCCGGGTCCCCTCCCTTTCCCCTACATTCATGCCGAGTGCCCACCCCGATGCGAAGGTACCAGACAAGGCAATCAGAGCAAGCACCAGTACCAGCAGTATTCTGGGGCTTCCTGTCCGAAGGGCTCGCTTACGGGATGCGCTGTCCTCCGCCGGTAACTCGTTCGATCTCTGGCGAGCTTGTTCTCGTGCCATCGCGGCTTTGTAGCCCCGCGAGCCGTTCTCGAGGCTCGGCAGCAGCAGTATGAGAAGTGACGCAAGTGCTGCTGCCGCACCGAGGAAACCAAATGTCGAGGACATTGATATCAGATCGGCGAGATGCATGATCTAGCCCTTGGGCGCACCAGGGTCCTGGTCGGACTGGTTGGCATGCGGCGACGTGAAGTCCCTGTTCCAGGCCGGTGGGTAGGAGTTTGAGTGCGCGATCTGCTTAGACAGGGCGTTGGTCATCTCGAGGATCCGGTAGTTCAGCGTGCTGATAATGAGGCCGGCCGCTCCCAACACCGCGGCCAGTATGAAGCAGCTGGCCGCGAGAACGGCTTTAGGGACGGAGTAAACGTATTGGTACTCGAGATACTCGTACACAGGGAAGAAGCCAATTATGGCTCCAAAGAAACTTAGAATCAGGGCCAGGCCACCGAAGAACGTAAGCGGTTTGTACGCCTTGAATATGTTGAGTACCTTAGCGAGGACTCTTGCTCCATCCCTGAAGGTCCTTAGCTTGGATTCGCTGCCCTGGGGCCTTAACCGGTAATGGATCGCCTCTTCGCGAATCACAAACCGTCTGTAGAGCAGCTGCAGCGTCATCTCGGTTTCTACGTCGAATCCCCAGGCGATCACGGGAAGAGACTCCGCCACCTCCCTGGTGAATGCACGATAACCGGACATTGGATCCACGAGGTGCGTCGAGAACACAGAGTTGATCAGCCCGCAGATCACCTTGTTCCCGATCACGTGTAGTGGACGAAACGCGCCTTCGTCGTATTGCTCTAGACGCTGGCCAACAACCATATCCGCGTCGCCGGACATCACCGGCGCCAATAGGGCCATCGCTCGCTCGGCAGGGTAGGTACCGTCTCCGTCGACCATGATGTAGTAGTCAGCTTGAACCTTGTTCAGCATCGCAGCGATGACGAAGCCTTTTCCCCGTCTCTTCTCCTTGAATACTCTGGCTCCGGCTGACCTCGCCGCTGCCACCGTATCGTCCGTGCTGGAGTTGTCGAACACGTAGATCTCAGCCTGTGGTACGGCGAGTTGAAAGTCGCGCACCACTTTGCCAATGGTCGCGCCTTCGTTGTAGCAGGGGATGAGAACGGCTATGGAAGGATGATCGAAGACGTCAGGCTGGCCTATCATAGTCTGGTGATCCTTCTCGCTGAAGGGTGGTAACTACCAAGCAGGCTAGTCTCCGTGACCGGGTGCTGATCGGTCAACTACTGGCTGGGACTCGTGATTGCGACGCGCAGCACGCCGCGGCTCTCTCCAGGCTTCTTGTTGGGCCAGTCGTTCATGGCAAGCCGTAGTTTCCCGCTGGTGGTAGCTACAAGAGTAGTTCCTTCACCCACTACGAACGGTGCCGCTTCACCTATTCGACCTATCAGGACACCAACCGGCGCTGAGGGCATTATAGCCATTCGGTCCTTCCTATTGCTTCCAGCCGGTCCGTACAAGGCACCATCCATCTGGTTCATCCATAGCCCCGTCGCTAACATGGAAACCTTCTGCCCAGCTATGACCTTTACTCCAGTATCCTGCCAGGAGCGATATGCTCGTACGGTTACAACCTGGAACGCGGAGCTGGACGAACTGCTCTGGCCTTCGATCGTCCATCCCGCCGCCACCCCTATCACCAACGCTATCCCCAGAGCCAGAACCGCAACGTCGGCCCGCAGGATAATTGGCCTCTTAAGCGCTCGCAATGCTCCGCCTAGTGGCCAGCGGAGCTGCCCCGCCGAATGTCGTGCGCGTGCCAACCAGATGTCCTTACGGCGAGAGGTTGCTTTTGTGGTGAAGGCCAGTACGACAGCGATAGCCACAGCGGCCGTGAACAGCACCGCACTTAGGTCGGAGGCCCACTGCGTCAAGGCCTGATTGGCAAACAGATCGCTCTGATAGGTCCAAATGTACCACACATTCACGAAATAGAGGGCAGAGATCGCCAGATATAGCGGGAGCAGCCATAGTCTAAACGCTACAGCAGCAGCGATTAGCGGAAGCGCTGGGAAGAGATATCTCTCGTGCATCTTCGTGAGGACTTCGAAGAAACCGAAAGCCATAAGGAAAGCAGCCCACAACACGGACTCCGGGTCGTTGCTCCTCCTCCAGGCGAGGAGGAGAGATACCGCGGCGGTAACCGCGAACAGAATGAAGCCCCAACTCTGGTAACTCAGATGGAACCAGCCCAACTGAGAATCCAGGTGCCGGATACCAGCGATCTGGGTGCCCCAGAGGTTAAATGCTCCAGCACTGGCAAAGCTGCCGATCTCTGCGTTTGTCACTTTGTATACGAACGTCCATTCCACGTTAGGAGCGGGCCAGAGAGAAGTCGAGAACGGTAGGAGCAGCAGTTCAGCCGTAGCGATCAGGATCGCAACGGGAAGAATTACCCTTCGCACTGACCACCCAGCCCAAGCAGGTCTGCCGCCCGAGGATAGGACAGATGGAAGGCGTAACAGATCTGATCTTAGATAGGCAATGCCGATAACCCCGAGAAAGACAGCATATTGGGGCTTTGTCACGAAGCCAAGTCCTGCCCAAATTGCTGCCAGTATCGGGCTACCGGAGACTAGCGCTAGCAGTGACAGCATGTAGAGCGCGGAGGCAATGGACTCGACCTGTCCCCAGACTGAGCTGATGAATATGACTCCTGGATTGAATACAAACAGAGAGGCTGCCAGTAGGGATCGTTTGGCCCCCGTAAAGCGGCGGCAAAGCTGAAATACGACTACGCCAAGAACAAGGTCTGCCAGGATTGGACCCGCCTTAATCCATGGCTCAAAGGTCTGCAAAGTAAGTTGACCATTGCCGGAGATAAGGTCTTTGAGCCAACCTGTGCCCGCGAGAATGTAGAGATAGCCGGGAAGGTAATCACACCATGGAGACTCCAGGCCATAGTATTGATCGAATGGGATACGGAGAAGACCGTTGGTCCAATCGGTAAAGAGGCTGACGTCTACCTTGTAGCCGGGAAAACGCAACGACCAAAGCCTGATGGCGAGACCAGCCAAGAGGATGGCAGCCAGTGCGACGAGTTCCACACGGCGACTCCCGCGATCAGCGGTAGTTGCAACAGGGGGTCGCCCTAAGGCAGCGGAACTGTCAACTGATGATTCTGGTTGGGGACGCTTCATCTTCGTCGAAATGCCTGGATTGGGAGAGTCGGGAAGAGTCTCAAGTGCTATCTCAGAACGGCCACCGATCAACATGGCAGGGCTCGGTGAGTTTCAACCAGCTAAACAGGCAAAGAAGTGTGACCGGATTGTAGGTTGACCGGCTAGAATGCGTCAAGGCAGCCTTTCCTTGACGCGTGACTGGCGCCATGATATTACAGGCTGCCTTCGGCTTGGCGCGAGTCTACGCGATCACTGGTTCAGGGAGTCCGGATATGGGATCTTCACTCGTGGCGTCCACATATGGACAAGGATCGTTACGGAAATGAAGCGAGGCGTCAAGCTGGTTCTGCTGGCCGCCTTGGCAGGTGCGATCGCCTGGGTTGTGCTCC
>JAJYKO010000130.1 GCA_021788565.1 Chloroflexota bacterium | reverse complement strand
GAAGTGCTCGGTCAGACTGCGGCCAACAAGGGGCTCCATGATCAACTCCGTCTAGAACTCAAACATGGCCGCAATCCTACCAGCCCTGTCTACTCCTCCCAACGATTAAGATGCGTCGACCCTGGGATGTTGCAGCTAAGCTTGCTGCTGGTCACTTGCGGATGCTATACTCGTCCAACGTCCGCTAATCCTCCCAGCGTCTTCTCGTCCGGTGATCAAGGTGGTAAACGACGAACAGAGACCGTTATCAACCGACTTACTCCGTGTGCAGGACGATGAGGCGCTACAGGTCGCCTTCAACGACCGTATCATCCAGGCTTACGAACAGGAGCGGCTTCGGCTCGCCAGGGAGATTCACGACGGCCCTGCGCAGATCCTGGCCAATGCTATCTTCGAGCTTGAATACTTCGAGAAGCTGCTGGAGCGGGACCCCGCAGCCGTTAAGGGCCAGCTAGCCCAGTTAAAGAAGGACATTCGGAACGGCCTGACCGACGTTCGGCGATTTATCTTCGACCTTCGACCTCCTGCGCTGGGCGAGATGGGGCTGTTCCAGGCGCTGCGTCGATATCTGGCAGACTATCAGCAGCATTTCGGGATCGCCGTGGACGTCGATCTACCGGACTCTCACGGCAGGTTACCTGCCACGCACGAGGTGGCTGTCTTCCGCATTATCCAAGAGGCGCTTCAGAACGTCCAGAAGCACGCGGTCGCGACCAGTGTCGTGGTCAGTGGCCGCGCCGACTTAGGATCGCTCCGCATCTCCGTGGAAGACAACGGACGGGGGTTTGATCCCCTGGAGGTAAGCAAAACACATTCGAGGAACCTGGGCCTGACCAGCATGCGCGAACGGGCCGAGCTGATCGATGCTGAGCTACGAGTTACGTCATCCCCCGGGCAAGGAACTACAATATCGCTATTAGTCCCTCTGGAGAACTTATAGCTCGGAAACACGGCCGATCCGAGGGCTCCCAACTTGTGGAGAATGTGACAGCCGCTGATGCAAGACCTATCCGGGGACAACAAGATACGGATCATGATTGTTGACGATCATCCCTTGTTCAGACAGGGGGTTCGGTTTGCTCTGGATGCCGAACCTGATTTCGAGGTGGTTGGAGAGGCCGCAGATGGTGACCAGGCGCTGCGGATGGCAGTTGAGCTGGCGCCGGACGTGGTGCTGAGCGACGTCAACATTCCGGGTCCCGATGGAGTGGAAATCGTCCGTTCCCTGAAGAGCGCCCTCCCGCGCACCGGCGTGATCTTGATGACGGCTTACGACGACGAGGACCAACTGTTCGATGCCGTGCGAGTTGGAGCCGCGGCGTACTTTCTCAAGGACCTGGGCCCCACCGAGCTGATGGACAGCATCCGAAGGGTCAGCCATGGAGAATATCTGATCAACGAAAACGTCCTCACTAAGCCGCTGGTCGCCTCGCGCGTGTTGAGACAGTTCAATGAGCTCTCGGCGAGCGATCGGGACGTCGAACCGCTTTTCGTGCCTCTTTCGAACAGGGAGATCGAGGTTCTCGACTACATTGCCCAGGGCAACAGCAACAAGGAGATCGCCAGAGCTCTTGGGATCAGCGATCAGACCGTGAAGAATCACATCACGTCCATTCTTCGAAAGCTGGCCGTCAACGATAGGACCCAGGCCGTGGTCTATGCCATACGTCACGGCTGGATCAAGATGGATGAGATTACGAAGTGACAAGCATGCCCGACAGCCTTTCGCGGACGAACGGTTCCAGTAGAATCGCCTCTATGGCGGATGATCTGCGCCAGAAGAGAGCCGGCCTGGAAGAGCAGCGCAAAGAGTTGGCGATGCTCATAAAACAGGCTGCCTCCGAGATCGAACGTGTATCCCAACGTGCTCGCGACGCAACCTCTCAGCTGCGACAGGTAGAGAGCAACCTGGAGGGTTACTCACACGCTGAAATCAAGAGGGCTTACTCAGCGACGCAAGAGGCCCAGATGCGTCAGTTCATGATGCAGGGCCAGATGGAGCAGCTGAGAAACCGGCAGAACAGTCTGGACTCTGAGGAGGAACTTCTCCGGCAGGTGATCGATGCGGCCGACGAGATAGCGGAAGCAGCGCAGGAACGGGCAGAGAGCGGCTCGACGGCCGCCCCATTGTCGAGCGCCGAGCAGAGCGCGCAGGCCCGCGGTACCGCCCAAGCCGTCTTTCAGTCCATTGAGCTGGCACAGAGTCGTGTTTCGCGGCAACTTCAGGACGAGACCGCGCAGGCTATCAGCGACCTGATCCTTCGGGCCGAGGTGTGCGAGCGGCTGGTGGACATGGACCGCCAGAAGGCCAAGACCGAGATAGCACGGCTGAAATCGGCGGCCTCGGCTGCCTTGAAGTCCACCCGGCAACTGGTTCAGGAGCTGCGAGCGCCGGCCCTCGATGAGTCCGGACTCACCGCGGCGCTTCGTCGATACGTGGAGCCGTATCGGTCAGGCGAGAAGTTCCACGTGGACCTCCAGATCGCGGCCCTGGACAAGTCGTTGCCACACACCGTAGAGATCGCTGTGTTCCGGATCGTGCAAGAGGCGATTACCAACGCAGTGAAGCATTCGAGCGCCGGTAAGGCTGAAGTTCGAGTACATTCCGAGCATGGGCAGCTGACAGCCACGATTGCCGACGAAGGAAGTGGTTTTGACATCGAGGCCGCTATGAGAGAGGCACAAAGCCGTGACCGGTCCGGCCTCATCGACATGCAGCTTCGCGCCGAACTCATCGGAGGTGTCCTCGAAATCAGCAGCAAACCCGGGCTGGGATGCACAGTCACCCTGATTATCCCCACCTGAGCCCGTTGCCCCTCTAGGCAGGCGCTGCACGACCGCCCCTCATCCGACACTTTCCGAACGCATGACACCATTGGTGCTGTGGTGAGATTCCTCCTTCTAGTACTTTCGTCCTATTGTCCGTGTCCAAGTGCGAGTGCATCATGCGCCCACAACAACAGTGAAGTGACTCAGGCGGGTGGCAACCCAACAGGTCGAGTCGAAGTCGGGGATCGGTGGCGTGAAGGTCGTTCCTGAGCTCCGACATAGCTAGGCGACAGGTGAAGGAGGTTTGCATGCTGGATCTCTTGAAAAGGCTCTTCGTTTCGATCACCACCCGGGACGAGGAGGAAGGTCAGGGAATGGTGGAGTACGGTCTGATTATCGCCCTGGTTGCCATCGTTGTCATAGCTGCGCTGGTGATCCTAGGTCCCAAGATCGCAGACATCTTCAACACCGCCAGCAACTCCCTCAGCGGCGTGTAGCTCGTGGAGTGCGCGGACCCGATATTACAGACTTCGCCGTCTATCTGATCTGTGGTATCGGGTCCGGCGACGGTACCCCCAACGCCAACCGCCACAACGGCTCCCACGGCTACCCCGCCTTCTGCTGCAACCTCGGTTCCGGTACCAGCTCCCACTGACGTGGCGGCGTCCCCCGATACGCTGCCAACGCGTAGCGCAATCAACTGCCAAGGCGAGGTACAACGCCGTGAGACCCGAGCGCAGTAGCGTCTGGGAGCTGCTGTACATCCGACTGCGCTTGCTAGGCTGAAAATCGCTCTATCAGAGTCGCGACAGGCACCTCCGCCCTGACTGGTACCATCGTCCTATTGAAGCTGGCCGGGACAGCCTCCTACAATCGCCGAGGCTTGTGATGACGGCCCCTGCCAGGGGAACGGGCCGAAGGTAGCGGCATCGCATTCGTAATCCTGTCACGAATACGTCCAGGGAGATCGGCAAGTGAAAAGAAAACGGATCGGCATCGTCTTAGTAGTGCTCGGAGCCCTTGTGGCGTTGGGTGTGGGGGCGTACGTTTACATGACTGCCCAGCAGGCGGCGACGGTCGCCAGCCAGATTCCGACCCAGGACGTTGTCGTAGCTACGGCTGAACTGCCGGAAAGGATGCCAGTGCCCGCTACGGCGGTTACCCTCACTAAAGTACCCGCTGGAATGGTTCCTGAGAGCGCGGCCACGAAGTTGAGCGATGTGGTCGGCAAGTACCCTTTAACGCGCATTTTCAAGAACGAGATCGTCATCCAGGGCAAACTGGCGGACACCGCGGGCAAAGCTGGCCCGTCATTCGCCCTCAAGAAGGGGATGGTTGCGATGACACTAGCTGGCAGCGACCTCCTCACGCCGACGGGGGCGGTTCGGCCGGGCGATCGTGTTGACATGCTGCTCACGCTTTCCCTTCAGAAGGCGGCAACCTCGGGCGGTGCTCAAGGGAGCCAGGGCGCGGCCGCCAGCGCATCGATCCCCGCGGTTACCCAAACGCTCCTGCAGAACCTGGAGGTGTTGCAGATTGGCACCTTCCCCGCGGCTGGACAAGCGAACAATGCCACGGCTGGGAAGGGATCGATCACCTTCCAGGTGAGCCACCAGGACGCCCTAATCCTCAAGTGGGCCAAGGACTCTGGAGGGGTCATAGACTACGTGCTCCGGCATCCTGACGACCGCGAGCCAGTTACCACGGAACCTATTACCGAGAACTACATTTTCAAGAAGTTCAACTTCCAGTTGGCCCAGCCGATCCAGTAGAGACGACAGCCGGCCGGTGGAAGCGGTCTGAATGGAGGTTCCGCTTGTCTGAGACGAAGATAAAGGTGCTGATCGTGGACGACTTCGCCGATACGCGAGACAGCATCACCAAGCTCCTCTACTTCGAGCGAGACATCGAGGTAGTTAGCTCCGCCGCGGATGCCCAGCAGGGAATCCGGATGGCCAGGGAGAAACGTCCAGACGTCATCCTCATGGACATCAACATGCCGGGCATGGACGGCATCGCCGCAACCGAGGCGATATATGGCTCCAATCCCGAGTGCGAAGTGATCATGATGTCCGTCCAGGGGGAGCCTGACTTCCTGCGACGTGCCATGTTGGCTGGAGCTCGAGAATATCTAATAAAGCCCTTCACAGGCGATGAACTGGCGGGCAGTATCAGGCAAGTACATGAGCTCGGGGCCGAAAAGCGGGCGCGGCTGGCTGCGATGCAGCTACCTGCAGTTGCGCCTGTTGTCGCTCAGGCCCCGCTTCCCTCGGGTCGGATGATGGCAGTATTCAGCCCCAAGGGCGGTGTCGGCCGCACCACGATAGCTACCAACCTCGCCATCGCCATTCGCTCCCTTACCGGCAAGAGGGTCGCACTCGTCGACTGCAGCCTGCTGTTCGGCGACATAGGTATCATGCTCAATTTGCCTTCCAACAAGACAATATCGGATCTCGTGGCCAACATCAGCACCCTTGATCAAGACCTGCTTGAAGGGGTCCTGGTCGAGCACAACAGCGGGGTGAGGGTGTTGCTGGCGCCGGCTCGTCCCGAACTGGCCGAACTGGTCAGCGCGGAGCACATCCGCAAGATACTGACGCTGCTGAAATCACTTTACGATTACGTAGTAGTGGACACTCACGCCAGCTTTGACGACACGATGCTGAGCGCCCTCGACCTTTCCGATCGCATCCTGGTACTGGCTGCCCTGGAGATGCCCGCCATCAAGAACATCAAGCTTTTCCTCGAAGTGGCGGAGGCCCTGCACTACTCCCATGATAAGCTGATGCTGGTCCTCAATCGAGCCGACAGCACGGGCGGGATCGACGTAGCCGATATCGAGGAGAGCATACGGTTCAAGGTCTCGGCCAAGATTGTGAACGCGGGGCAGGTCGTGACGGCGGCAGTCAATCAAGGCGTGCCAGTAGTCGTGTCAAATCGCGATAGCCTGGTGGCCAAGGGCATCTTTGAACTCGCCGCAGAGGTCCTTACAGAAGCCGACGCGGCCGAAGTTCGCGACAAAGTCGTTGGGACAGCACCGACAGCCCGCGAAGGCAAATCCGGAGCAACTCGTGGCAGGCTCAGGCTACTGTCCTTCGCATCCAGGAAGGGGAGTGTCTGATGGGCCTTCTCAATCGAATTGAGACAATCGTATCTGCACCCACCGCGGCCCCCACGGCCGCACCGCAACCTGCCGTGCCTGTGAACCACGTTGCTCCACCACAGCCCGCTCCGGAGCAGCAGCCTGTATGGCGACCTCCGGTTGTTGCAGCGTCCGAGGCAGCGCGTAACGTGTCCCGGGACTTGAGGCTTCGGGTGCAGCAGAAGGTCATCGCCGAACTTGACCCGAAGAGCGACCTCACCAACGAGGCGCAGGTTAAGCAGTCGATACAAGCCCTGTTCGACCAGGTGATCGAACAGGAGGGAACCGTTCTGACCAGGATCGAGAGGCAGAGGCTGTTCGAAGAGGTGTACGCCGAAATCCGCGGCTTCGGTCCTATCGAACCGCTCCTGCAGGACGCAACGATCTCGGAAGTCATGGTCAACGGACCAAAATCGATATACGTGGAGCAGAAGGGCAAACTCCGCAAGACCGACGTGGCGTTCGACGACGACGAGCACGTCATGCGGATCATCGACAGAATCGTCTCGCCACTTGGCAGGCACATCGACGAGAGTTCGCCGATGGTGGACGCCCGCCTGCCGGACGGTTCCCGCGTGAACGCTATTATCCCGCCACTATCCCTAGTAGGGCCGACCGTCACAATCCGGAAATTCGCGAAAACGCCGTTTACGGTGGATGACCTGATCCGGTTCGGGAGCATGACACCCGAGTTAGCCGAGTTTCTGAAGGCATGCGTGCGGGCCCGCATGAACGTCATCGTGTCCGGCGGCACCGGCTCTGGCAAGACCACTTTGCTGAATGTTCTCTCTTCGTTCATCCCCAACGATGAGCGAATCGTGACTATAGAGGACGCGGCCGAACTCCAGCTTCGACAGGATCACGTGGTCCGTCTGGAGTCCCGTCCCGCTAACATCGAGGGCAAAGGGTCGGTGAAGATCAGAGACCTGGTGATCAACGCCCTGCGCATGAGACCCGATCGGATCGTAGTAGGCGAGTGCCGAGGCGCCGAGGCGCTAGACATGCTCCAGGCGATGAACACCGGCCACGATGGCTCCCTGACTACCGGCCACGCCAATTCCCCTCGTGACATCCTCTCCCGACTGGAAACCATGGTGCTTATGGCCGGAATGGACCTACCTTTGCGGGCCATCCGAGAGCAGATAGCGGCGGCTATGGACGTGATAGTCCAGCAGGCGAGGCTGAGAGACGGCTCACGTCGAATTACCAATATCGCCGAAGTACAGGGTATGGAGGGGGACGTCATCGTGCTGCAGGATATCTTCGTCTTCGAGCAGCTCGGTGAGGAGGGAGGCAAGATCATGGGGCGGATCAAGCCGACCGGAATTCGTCCCAAGTTCATGAACAGGTTCGAAGAGGCGAACATCCATCTGCCACCCTCCATATTCGGGGTGTCGGACAGGTTCTTCTAGGAGGGAAGTCGTGGCCCTTATTCTGGGTATAGGCGCCTTTCTGGGACTGCTGTTGATCGTACTGGGGATTAGCTGGGTGGCTCGACCAGAGCGCGGCGTCATCGACGACAGGCTATCGCGCTATGGCAGCAGACAGCCGACGTGGAAGGAGTTGGCCGAAGCCAACCAGCGCCAGCGGAATGCACCTATCACCGATGCCGTCACCAGGACAGTGGAGCGCGCCGTTGCCAACAGGGGTTTCGCACAGCAAATCTCCCTCGACCTGGCCAGGGCCAACCTCAAGCTGACGGTATCCGAGTACCTCGTGGTCAGTTTGATTCTGGCCATCATCACCGCTCTACTGGCCTCGCTGATTTCTGGAACTCTCGTGGCAGGCTTGCTCTTCGGGCTGACCTCCCTCTACCTCCCTAGATGGTATGTCAGGAGTCGGGAGCACAAGCGGCTGGCCGCTTTCAGCGGCCAACTCGGGGACACCGTCGGGATCATGGCCAATTCGCTGAGATCGGGCTACAGCCTGTTGCAGGCAATGGAACTCGTTGCAAGGGAGACTCCGGCGCCTATGGGGGAGGAGTTCGGGCGGGTTGTCCGAGAGGTCGGCCTGGGGCTGTCGCCCGAGAGGGCGCTGGAAAACCTGGTACGCCGCATAGCGAGCGACGACCTGGACCTGATGGTCACAGCCATCAAGGTTCAGCACGAGGTCGGAGGTAACCTCTCCAGGATCCTGGACACCATCGGAACAACCATCAGAGAAAGGGTACGGATCAAGGGAGAGATCAAGGTCCTGACTGCGCAACAGTCAATGGCCGGTTACATCATCTCCGGGCTCCCGCTTGCCCTGGCTGGCGTTCTACTGCTGCTCAACCCAACCTACATTATGAAGTTGTTCAGCCCCGGGTGGTATATGGTCATGCCGATCTGCGGAGGCCTGGGCATTGTCCTAGGGTTCATAGCCATCCGCAGGATCGTGGCTATCGAAGTTTAGGGAGAGGGCGCATATGGCGATCCTAATGGCATGTCTCGCGGCTGGTGCCATTCTTCTGGTCATGATCGGAATATACCTGCCGCAGACCGAGCCGGACCCGGTTAGATCGAGGCTGGCCAAGTTCGCGGATAGGCCCAGAACTCTCGAGGAGATCGAGCTGGAGCAGCCGTTTATCGACCGCGTGCTCCGACCAATGATTGGTCAGGTTTCAAGGCTCATTCAGCGGTTCGTGCCAAGGGCCAGGAGAACAGAGGACGAGGCAACTCTCAGCGGCCTTCACAAAAAGCTCGTGCTGGCAGGAAACCCCAACAACCTGACCGCCAACGACTTCATAGGGATTGTCGGGGTAAGCATGGTGGTGATGGCAGGACTGGTCTTTGGGCTGTTGAGCCTGGCCGGAAGTGACCTGACCACCTCGTCGCTGCTTTCTGGGGTTGGCCTTGGGATAGGCTACGTGCTCCCCAGCTTCTGGCTCGGCGCCAAGATCAAGGGCCGCCAGAAGGAGATCACACAGGCGATGCCGGATGCGCTCGACCTGCTGGTAATCGCGGTGGAGGCCGGCCTGGGGTTCGATGCTGCCGTTCAGCGGTACACTGAGAAGGCCGACAACTCCCTGTCCAGGGAGTTCCGGCGGGCCATCGCCGAGATCCGCATGGGGCGATCCCGACGTGAGGCCTTGAAGGACATGGTGAACCGGACAGAGGTGCCGGATCTCAATACGTTCATTTCCGCCATCATCCAGGCAGATCAGCTAGGAGTCAGCATATCCAGGGTGCTCACCGTGCAGGCCGATCAGATGAGGATACTCCGGCGGCAGCGCGCTGAGGAGCAGGCGGCCAAGGCCCCGCTCAAGATGCTCTTTCCTATGGTCTTCCTGATCTTTCCGTCTATGTTCATCGTGATCCTTGGTCCGTCGGTACCGACGATCTTCGGCGGCGGCGGCCCCGGGGGACTTTAGACTAGAGGATTTCGGGAGTCGTTCTTTGAAAGCGGTGAACTCCACACGCGGCAAGCTGGTAGCCTCTCGCGGACGCCGGGCCACGGGTTTTTGGGACAGATCCAGGGGTCTGCTGGGCCGCAAGAGCTTTGATTCCGGCGACGGCCTGCTGATAGACCCCTGTTCCGGAATCCACACGTTCTTCATGGCCTTCTCCATCGACGCCATCTTCGTCGACAGGGAAGGCACGGTCGTCCACCTCGTGAGAGAGATCGCTCCGCAGCGGGTGAGCCGCTACGTTTTCAAGGCTCATGCGGTACTGGAACTTCCAGCGGGCACCATTCGGAGCACCGGCACTCAAGTGGGCGACAGAATTGCCTTTGAGGATTGAGTTCCGCCGGCTGCTGGACACGATCTTTCCACCTCGATGCGCTGGCTGCGGTCTTCGTGGGGTGGACCTGTGTGCACACTGCACCTCCACGATGCGTCCTCTCGATGTCGACTCGTGCCCACGCTGCGGCCGCCCGTCCAGGCTGGGCAGTCTTTGCCCGACCTGTCAGAGCTACGACGGCCCGCT
>JAJYKO010000129.1 GCA_021788565.1 Chloroflexota bacterium | reverse complement strand
CCGGCACCCTCTGAGGAACAGCAAAGCCGCCGCAATCCGCGGCAAGCCGCTGCAGCCTCTCTACCGCCGGCACCAGGCTGTCGGCGTCGCCGGACTCCGCCGTCACGGCCGCGTAGACGATGCCGTTGCCGGCGTGTGCCGCGAAGGCAGACCGCAGTCCCTGGTCCTTCAGAGCAACCACGCCGCTGGTGAAATCGAGCACTCGCTTGAGCAGTACCGACCCCTTAACCAGAACAGTGGGCTGTCCGGCCGGCACCTCGGCGAACAGCTCCTTGCGCCGCTGCCAGACGTGCAACTCCTCCACCCCCTCGAGGGTCAGGATCTCCTTCGCACCGTTTCTCGTGGCCAGTTCTGCGAGCTCGCGCTTCTGACGCTCGGTGTCTTCCACCGCGCCCTCCACGCACACCATCAGAAGATACTCGCCTGACCCCAGCCTCAGCCCCTGCGCCACAGGAGCTGCCATAGCCCCGGCGCTCAGAAGGTCTGCCGAAGAGGGTCTCATGAAGGACGCGAGCAGCGCGGATACCGCGCCACAGGCACTGGAAAGTTGAGGAAACACCATCGCCACGGTGGCTCGGGTTTCGGGGAGGGGTAGGAGCCGGAAAGTGGCCGCTGTGATCGCTCCCAGTGTGCCCCACGACCCGATGTACAGCTTCTTCATGTCGTAGCCGGCCACATCCTTGACTGTCTTCCCACCGGCGCGGATCGAGGTCCCGAGGGGGGTGGCAACCCGCACTCCGAGCACGAGGTCGCGGGCCGTTCTGTAAAGCAGCCGGTTGGGGCCACTGCTGTTGGAGGCGAGGGTTCCGCCGATCGTCGCCCTCGCGGAATCCACGGGGTCCAGCGGGAGAAACAGCTTCACGCCCGCCAGTTCCCTCTGGAGATCGTCCACCACCTTGCCAGCGCCGACCGTAACGGTGAGGTTGTCGGCGTCTAGCTCGATGGTGCTGTTCAGCTTGACCGTGTGTAGGACTATCCCGTCAAGAGGCTGAACCGGCTCTATGTCCTGTTTCGTACCGCCTCCCCAGACCACCACCGGAATCTTCTCGGCGTTCGCCAGCCGAGCCACCTCCACGGTCTGGGCCTCATCTGTGGGGGTCACCACGATCTGTGCCGTCCCACCGCGAGCCGAGGAGATCCCGGCTTCCTTGCCGGTCGTAACGCCGGCCTTCCCGACAATCTCCGCCAGCCGCGTTCGCGTTGCCTCCAGGTCTTGCGCCGCGATAGTCATCGCTACACCCCCACTCCCTGAGCTACCAGCTTGATGGGCAGCACCTTGTCCGGATTCAGCATGTTGCCGGGATCGAAAGCCTTCTTCACCCGAGCCATATTCTCGATTTCGGCTTCGTTGAAGACCAATGACATGGAGTCCTGTTTCTCGATGCCGATTCCGTGCTCGCCGGTCAGGGTGCCGCCCATTTCGACGCACAACTTCAGGATGTCCTTGCCGGCCTTGTGCACCCGCGCAACCTCTTCCGGGTCCTTCGGATTGAACGTGATCAGCGGATGGAGGTTGCCATCTCCCGCGTGGGCCACGTTGCCGATGGTAACGTGGTACTTCTCGCCGATCTCCACCACCTTCCGCAGTGTCTCTGACAGCCGGGTTCGGGGCACCGTGCCATCCTGCACCGAGTAGGATGGGCTGATTCGGGCAATGGCGCCGAAGGCTCCCTTGCGACCGGCCCAGAGGGCGTTGCGCTCCTCGTTTGTCTTGGCTACCTTGATATCGCGAACGCCGTTCTTCTTGCACCGCTCGATGATCCGCTCGGCCTGACGCTCCTGGCCATCCTTGAGGCCGTCCAACTCGATGATAAGGACGCCCTCGGCGTCGAGGGGATATCCTGAGTGGAAGCTGGCCTCTACCGCCTCGGTCACCTTCTTGTCCATGATCTCCAGCGTTGCCGGAATGATCCCCTCGGCAATGATGTCGGAGACGGCGCTGCCGGCGTCCTCCAGGGTATCGAAGATGGCGACCATCGTCTTGATCGCCTCAGGAACGCGCATGATCCGCAGCGTCATGGATGTGACGAAGGCCATGGTGCCCTCGGATGCCACGATGGCACCCGTGAGGTCATAGCCGGGGTTATCCTCGCACGAGCCGCCTGTGTGGATTACCTCCCCACTGGGTAAGACCGCCTCTAGTCCGTAAACGTGGTTGGTGGTAACCCCGTACTTCAAGCAGTGGGGACCGCCAGAGTTCTCCCCGGTATTTCCGCCCAGCGTAGATACCTTCTGACTGGCCGGATCGGGGGCATAGAGGTAGCCCATAGGCGCGAGGAAGTTCTGAAGATCGAGGTTGACCACGCCCGGCTCGACCGTAACCCGCTCGTCGGCGGTGTCCACCTCAAGTATCCGGTTCATCCGGCTGGCACCCATCACGATGCCGCCCTTGAGGGTCAGGGTGCCGCCTGAAAGGTTCGTGCCCGCACCCCTGGGGACGACCGTCATCCCCTCTTTCCTGGCCAGTTTCATGACCGCCGAGGCCTCAGCTGCGTTAGCTGGAAACGCCACCACCTCGGGTTCGAAGATATCGGGCGTGGAATCGTACTCGTAGACCAACAGATCCCTGCGGGAGGCGAAAACGTCCTCCCTGCCCACGATACTCGCCAGTTCCTGGATCAACTCTTCTTTAGTCATGGTCTGGCCTCCGTAAAGCTACTAGCTATTAGCTATTAGCCATTAGCTGTTAGCTAGCCATCGGCTTTCAGCTTTTGTGTATACGATACTAGCATGCGCTTCACTTCGATTACCTCGCTTGCGAGGTGGTCGTGCTCGGGGTTGCCCATTAGACCAAGGTCTCGCGAGAGCAGAAGGTGATATTCGAGTTCGTTGGCTGAGCCTTGTGCCATCACGAGAAAACGAGAGAGTTCTGCATTCCCACTCCTGCCACAGCCCTCGGCAATGTTCGCAGGAATGGAGGCACTGCACCGTCGCATCTGGCTAGTCAGGCCAAACATCTCCTCCTTGGGGAACGCCGAAGTTGCCTTATAGATAGCCAGGGTCAACCGATGAGCCCTTTCCCACACTTTCAGCTCTCGAAAGTCCCTCAACTCATCCCCCGGCATCCTACCATCAGCGGCCAGCATCAGCTTCGGGCTGGCCCTTTGCTGATTGCTGACCACTGATGACTCATCACTAGCCGCCACTAGCTATTAGCTATTAGCTATTAGCTATTAGCTATTAGCTATTAGCTATTAGCTATTAGCTATTAGCTATTAGCTATTAGCTACTTGCTCGACGCGATGCGACGCTGGAGTTGGTCCCACTTGAAGTCAACTTCGGACTGGAAGTCGGCCATCAGGTGCTCGTAGCCCGGCCTGAACAGGTGGCTGAAGCGCCCCTGAGGCTTCAAGAAGTCCGCCAGCGGCTTGGTCTCACGAGGCTCGTAGGTCATCGCCCACTTGCCATCGACCACCTCGAACAGCGGCCAGTAGCGAGACTGCACGGCCAGGCGGCCGAGCTCCACGGTCTCGTTGGTCTCGGTTCGCCAGCCGCGCCAGCAAGGTGCATAGACGGCGATGAAGGCAGGTCCGTCCACTTGGAGACCCTTCTGGACCTTCGTCATGTAGTCGCGCCAGTATCCGATGCTGGCCTGGGCAACGTAGGGTATGTCGTGAGCCGCCATGATGGACACCAGGTCCTTACGCCTCTGCTGCTTGCCCTGGTAGGCATCGCCAACGTAGGTAGTGGTGGTCCACGCGTACTTGGGCGTCGCGCCCGAGCGCTGGATGCCGGTATTCATATAGGCGTTGTTGTCGTACACGATATACAGAACGTTGTGGCCGCGCTCCGCCAGGCCCGACAGCGACTGGAAGCCGATGTCGTAGGTTCCGCCGTCACCGCCCATGGCGATGAACTTGAACTCCTTGTCCAGCTTGCCCTTGCGCTTGAGCGCCTTGTAGGTGGCCTCGATACCGCCAGCGACGGCGCCAGCGTTCTCGAAAGCGTTGTGGTACCAGGAGATGCCATTCCAGCTCGTGTATGGAAACACGGCGGATGAGATCTCGACGCAGCAGGTGGCGCTGCTCATCGCCACGTTGTAGTCCGCCGCCGCCAGCATCGTCCACTTGGAGATGATGGCCGGTCCGCAGCCGGTGCACAGGCGGTGGCCGGAGCTGAACTTAATGTCCTTCTTGGCCAGTTCTTTCAGGTTTATAGCCATCGTTTATCTCTCCTATTCCCGTACACCGATGTAGCTGACCCGCGAGCCGACAGGGCCACCCTTGGCGATGCCCATAAGCCGCTCGAAGACGGCGGTGAACTGCTCCGAGGAGGTGTCGCGGCCGCCAAGACCGGTAGAGTAGTTGACCATCTTCGGCCGGGCATCGAGCTCGTACAGAGCGGTCGCCAGGTCCTCGAAAATGGGGCCGGCGGCAGCGCCTGGAGACGTGGCCTTTTCGACCACTGCCACAGCCTTGACGTTCTTGAGCATCTCGGCAATCTGCTGGCCCGGGAACGGCCGGTAGACGCGCGGACGAACCACACCGACCTTCATTCCCTGTTCCCGCAGCTTCATCGCGGTCCAGGTGGCGGTGCCGCCGATTCCACTCAGGGCCACGACCGCTACCTCTGCGTCTTCCATTCCATAGCTCTCGATGACGGGCTGCGCGCGGCCGGTCAACTTCTCGAACTCCTTGCCAACTTCCTCGATGACCTTCACGGAGCCCTCGAGGGCATTGATCATGGAAAGCTTGTGCTCGAAGAAGAAGGGAGGAAGGACCAGCGAGCCGATGGTGATGGGGTGCTCGGTGTCGAGCATGTTGATCGCGGGCTTGTTCTCGCCGATGAACTCCTGGACCTCTGCCTTGTCCAACATCTCGACCCGCTCCATGTCGTGCGAGACGTTGAAGCCGTCGAAGCAGATCATCACCGGCAGGCTGACGTCGGGATGCTCGGCGATCCGGATGGCCATGATGGTGGTGTCGTAGATCTCCTGGGCATCGGCGCAGAAGAGCTGGATCCAGGACGCGTCGCGAGAACCCATGGAGTCGGAGTGGTCGCCATGAATGTTGATCGGCGCACTCAGGGTTCGATTGACCATCGGCATGACGATGGGGAGCCGGTTGCCGGACGCGATGTACAGCACCTCGTGCATCAGAGCGAGACCCTGGGAGGAGGTGCAGGTCATCACACGACCGCCTGCCGCTGCACCACCGCAGCAGGCCGACAGCGCGCTGTGCTCGCTCTCAACGGCCACGAACTCGGTCTGGACCTCGCCGTTCGCCACGTACTCCGCGAACCGCTCGACGATCTCGGTCTGGGGGGTGATCGGGTAGGCGGCTACCTGGTCGGGGTTGATCTGCATCATCGCGTCGGCAGCGGCGCCGTCGCCGGTGAGGCCCACGACCTTCCTCTGCCGAACGGACTTCATCTCTACTGCCATCGCGGGCTTTTCTGTCAACGTCATTGCTCGCTCTCCTTACACCGTGTGCCTGGCGAAGGTCTCGTTCGCCTCGTAGCGTCCGCCCTGCGCCATGGTCATAGCCTTCACCGGTTTGGAATTGCACTCGTTGGCGCAGATTCCGCAACCTTTGCAGTGGTCGACGTCGATGCCCATTACCTTGCCCTCTTCCAGGATGATGGAGTCATCCGGGCAGTGGAGCCAGCACAGGAGACAGTCGGTGCAGGCGGCATCGTTGAACATTGGGCGCTGAGTCCGCCAGCTACCGGTCTTGTTCAGAACGCCATTGCCGTTGCTGGGGATGACGCCGCCCAGAGGTATCTCACCGGCAGTCGGGAAAGTACCCGGCTTTACTTCATGTACGCTGTCGCTCATTCGCCCTGAACCTCCTCGTAGGCCCTCTCCAGAGCCTTGACGTTTCCCTCGACCACCGACTTCTTGAACTTCGTGCCGAACATGCCAATCAACTCTGACTTCACCGCCTCGAAGTTGACCAGGCTGGTGACCTTCACCAACGCGCCCACCATGGCCGTGTTGGTGATGACTCGGCCAACCTCTTCTCGGGCAATCGTATCGGCGTCCACGGTATACAGCTTGTAGTCGCCCGCGGGCAGGTCCTTGCGAAGCTCGGCAGGGGCCTTCTTACTGTTAATAATCAGAGGGCCGCCGGGCATCAGGCCAGCGGTCACGTCCACAACCTCGAGTAGGGTGGGATCCAGTACCACAACCGCGTTGGGCGATGTCACCTGCTCGTGGGTGTAGATCCTGCTGTCGCTCAGTCGGGTGAACGCCTGGATCGGGGCGCCCATGCGCTCCGTCCCAAATTCCGGGAAGCCCTGAAAGTGCTTGTTCTCGCGGCTGGCCGACGCGGACAAGAAGCGGGAAGCTGTCACCGCTCCCTGGCCGCCGCGGGCATGCCAGCGAACCTCGTAGATCCCTTCTGACATCCTTTCTCCTCCTAGCTGTTAGCTGTTAGCCATTAGCTGTTAGCCATCAGCTATTAGCCATCAGCTGCTGGTTTCTGTCTCTCTGCCCTCGTCGAGAAGCGGAGTGAAGTCCAGTAGCTAATTCCTAATTGCTAATAGCTATCCGAGTCTGTCTCCTACCTTGACTCCCGCCGAAGCTATGAACTCCGGCGCCTTCACCTTGGGTGAACCCTTGGGCTGAAGCCGCTTCACGAAGATGCTGCCACCATTGCCGGCTACCAGGAAGCCGTCCTCCGCGACCTCGACGACGGTGCCGGGCTCAGCACCGGCCGCGGGCTTGCGCTTTTCGCAGTCGAAAATCTTGACCGTTCCACCCTTGTAGACGGTCTCAGCGCCAGGCGAGGGGTTGGATCCCCTGATCGCGTTGTACAGTTGATCGATGGGATCACCCCAGTTGATCACCATCTTCTTGCACAGGTCCTCGTGCTCCCCGAGGGTCAGGTCCTGAACGATCTTCGGCGCTTTTCCCTCTTTAACCAGCTTGACGGACTCGACCATGCCCTCGACGCCGATCGGGAACAGCTTGTTGAAGTAAAGAGATCCGACAGTGTCGTCTGGATCGATATCCACCTCCTTCTGCAACAGGATCGGACCGGTGTCCCAACCATCGTCCGGCCAGAAAATGGAAAGTCCTGTCTTGGTATCACCCTTGATGATCGCCCAGTTGATGGCACTGCCGCCACGATGCTTGGGCAGGAGCGATGGGTGGTACTGAATCGAGCCATAGTTGGGGTAGTTCAGGATGTTCATCCCGATGAAAGCCGTGACGAAAGCCATGACGTTCAGTTCGGGCTCGAAGGACTTATAGTCCTCGAACACCTCGGTCGACTTCATATTCACGCACGGCCGAAACGGAATGCCCCTGGCCTCTGCCGCTGCCTTGAGTGGATCAACCCTGCCACCAGGCCCATCCGGTGGCGCGTAGACGACCGCGACCTGCTCGCCCTCGTTGAGCAGGGCTTCCAGCACTTTCTCGCCGAAAGGCGCCTGTCCGATTAGCGCGATCCTCATGCTCTAACCTCTCTTACTATCGATCAACGGAAGGACTGAGAACCGAGGACTGAGTGTGTGAGTTGTACGTCGTGCCTCGCGGCTCACGTGCGTCCTCAGTACTCAGCACCCAGTCCTCAGTCCTGTATCCCAGATCCGCCGACAGCTTGTGGCAGGCACCCTGCACCAGAGGAGCCAGCTGCTCCAGCCGCTCCGGCGTGATGCGAATCCAGGGGCCCGAGATGCTGATGGCGGCGATCACGCGGCCGGTGTAATCCATCACCGGGCCCGCCACGCACCCGACCCCGTCCTCCTGCTCGCCCCAATCCGTGGCATAGCCCTGCCTCCTCACCTCCTGGAGTTCTTCTACGAGAACGGTCCGGTCTACAATGGTTCGGCTGGCCGAAGGAGAGAGCGGATAGTCAGATAGAAGCTGAAGGAGTTCGTCTTCCGACATGTAGGCCATCAGGACCTTTCCAGAGGCGGTGCTGTGGAGGGGCGCGCGGGCACCAGGCTGCACGAACATGCGGAGCATCCAACCGGGGCTGGAAGCCTGCTCCAGGTAGACGAGGTGCTGGTCGTTCTGCACTGCGAGGTTAGCGGTCTCGCCGCTCTCCCTCATGAGATCCCGGAGAATGGGAAGCGCCTGTATTCGCATATCCAGGTGCGCCCTAACGCCCCGGGCGATATCCAGCGGCTTCAACCCCAACAGGTACCGTCCGGTAGCGGTGTTCTGCCGTACGTAGCCCCGCGATATCAAGGTGGACAGAAGCCGGTGAACGGTGCTGGCGTGCAGCCCGACTCGGTTGCTCAGCTGAGCAATCCCTACTTCACCGGTCTCTGCCAGCGCCTCGAGCAGGTCGAGGGTCCGCTCGACGGACTGGACGGTAGTCTTGGATGGGGATGAGTCGTCGTCGACTTTTCTTCGAGAAGGCCCCGGCACCCGACAACCTCGTCAGTAGGCTAAGAGACTGCGGACAAAAACCGGTACAAGAAGACTTCCAGATAGTGAAAATTCGTTCCGCGATACAATATAAGGCGCCCTCTGGGGCTTGTCAACCCTTGTCTTTGAGGTAGGTCCGTGCTAGGATAACCACTAATTTCATAGAGGTCTGCTAGGGGAGCAAACTGCTGAGAGGTGGCGCGGCCACCAACCCTCTAAACCTGAACTGGGTAATGCCAGCGTAGGGAAGCGGAACATCCGGTGGTTATTCGCGGTGGCCGCTCCCGACGGGAGCGGCCATTTGTTCGCCCCTTCTCTCACTCTCCCCGCCTCCCCGTCGCGAGGTGGGCATGCCGCGCGTTGCTCTTAAGTCTCCGATACTCTGTCTGGTCACCGACCGCACCGCCTGCGCCGGCCGGCCGCTCCACAGTGTGGTTGCCGTGGCGGTTGCGGCTGGGGTCAGGCTCGTTCAACTTCGCGAGAAGGACCTCTCGGCAAGAGAGCTGCTGGGGACAGGAGAGAGACTCCTGGAGCCGGTCCATGAAGGCGGAGGCCTGCTGGTCGTGAACGATCGGTTGGACGTGGCCCTGGCGCTGGGGGCAGATGGGGTCCATCTGGGAAGCAACAGCCTCCCGGTAGAGGTCGCCCGGCGAGTGGTTGGAGACCGCATGCTGATCGGTGTCTCGGTTCACGCGGTTGAAGAAGCGGTGCGGGCCGAGCGCGAAGGCGCCGACTATCTCTTCCTTGGCACTATCTTCGAGACTCGTTCGCACCCCGGCACACCGCCAGCCGGCGTCGAACTGATATCACGGGTGACAGCGGCAGTGAGGCTTCCGGTGGTGGCCATAGGCGGGATCAACTCGACCAACGCCGGCTCGGTCATGAGCGCGGGCGCGTCAGGTGCGGCCGTGATCACGGCCATCCAATCCGCACCAGACGTGGAGGCGGCGACACGCGCATTGTGGGGCGCGATGATATCTGCGACCCAGTAGTCGGGGTCGGTAGACGGCAGTTGGGAAGAGGCCATTAGTAAGGAGGACAGCAACGATGGATGACAAACTGGTGATCGCTGGCAAGGAGTTTCACTGCCGGCTGTTCCTGGGCACCGGCAAGTACCGCACCTTCGAGGAGATGAACGGCGCATTCGAAGCCGCCGGGGTCGAGATTGTGACCGTGGCTCTCCGCAGGTTGGACCTCAGCGACCCGAACAAGAAAACTCTGTTGGACGAGATCGACTGGAGCAAGTACACCATTCTGCCTAACACCGCCGGTTGTCGGACGGCGGACGAGGCGGTCCGAACTGCCCAACTCGCCAGGGCGATGGGGCTATCCAATTGGGTGAAGCTGGAAGTCATCCCCGATCCAGTGTATCTGCTCCCCGATCCGATAGGCACCCTGGAGGCTGCTGAGCGACTGGTGGCCGAGGGTTTCGTGGTGTTGCCCTACATCAACGACGACCCGGTGCTGGCCAGGCGGCTGGAGGAAGTTGGCTGCGCCACCGTAATGC